>JACVJA010000056.1 GCA_015661035.1 Candidatus Calidifonticultor daggyaiensis
AGGTATATGTTTTAAGAACAGAAAAAAATTTAGGTTATTCTGGCGGGTTTAATTTTGGATTGGATTATGCTTTTAATAAAAAAAATGCAGATTTTGCTCTGGTTACTAATAATGATGTCAAAGCAGATAAGGGTTTAATCAGCGCATTGGTTGAAACTGCTATAACTGACGATAAAATAGCTTTTACTATTGGAAAAGTTTATTATTACGATGAACCTAATGTTTTTCAGACAGTTGGTAAAAAATATCATCCTATTTTGTGGAATGGCGGTCATATTGGTAATAGAGAAACGGATATGGGTCAATATGACCGGATAGAAGAGCGATATTGGTGTGATGATATCTATTGGTTGGTTAGTCGCGAAATTTGGGAAAAAACCGGAGGCTATGATACAGAATTTGCTTTTCAGGGAGAAGATTTCGATTGGCAGGTAAGGGCTAAAAAATTGGGGTATAAAATTATGTACACGCCTAAAGCTAAATTATGGCACAAAGAAAGCATGACAATCGGAAAAAAAAGCCCGTTTAAAGCATATTATGATGCCCGCAATCCTTTAGTAGTTCATATGAAATACAGGGATAAGAAAGAATATTTGAAATTTATTTGTATTCGTCTCTACGCAACACTTAAAAGTACACCCAAAATGCTTCTTAAGGGGAGGTGGAAAACTATTTTTAAAACATGGCAAGGACATTTTTCGGCTATTTTTTGGGGAATCAAAAATAAACGTTTACCATAAAAACCATGTTTTTGCAATTATTAAAAAAAATAATTTTTAATATTTATTTACTTTTTATTTATTCTAGTAAAAAGCCAAAAAGATATTTCATTGGCATTGAAAAATCCTACTTAATAAAAATTTTGGAATTGTTTACATGGTTGCTTAGAGATAGCCAGTTTAATTATCATTATTATGCATTTGGATTAAACATTAAGGGAACTTCGCAAGCAAAATTTATAGGGAAAAAGGAATTTTTACAACTTAAATCCCATGCTGAATTGAAAATCGCTCAAAAATATGGAATTAAAAATCTTTCATATGATATCCTGACGAAAGATAAATTTGTGAACTTTACATATTTAAAATCTTTGCAGATTCCTGTAATCGAAGTTAGAAAAATAATTAAAGATCAAGTAATTGATTTAGATGGTAATACTTACCCTATCGAATCACTTTTTGAATTAAAAACTTCTTTTGTACTGAAAAATATCACTACAGAATATGGTGAAGATTTTATGCTTTGTCAACCGACAAAATATCAGAATTTTATTGTCAATGGTAAATTACTTGACTTAAAAGAGTTTAAGACAAAGTTAAATAAAAAAATATGGATAATGCAAGATGTTATTAAGTCTCATTATGCTATTCGTAAAATTAATAATTCAGCCTTAAATACTACACGTATTGTTACAATATTTAACGGTGAAGAGCCTGTGTATTTAAGTGGATTTCAATCTTTCGCGACTGATAATCAGATAATCGATAATTGGGGTAAAGGTGCTGTTTACGTTGGATTAAATTTAGAAAAAGAATGTCTTAAGGAATACGGTTATTATCATCCTGCAATTAAAAGTCATGCTTTTACGACTATTCATCCGGATAGTGGTATATTATTTAAAGATTATCCAATACCATATTTAAAAGATGCTGTTTATATCTGCATTAAAGCACATCGTTTTCTATATACTCACTTTGTTATTGGTTGGGATGTTGCAATTACTGATGATGGGCCATTTATTCTGGAGGCTAATGAGAAACCAGGAATGAACGCTGTTCAAGTTATTGACGGAGGATTAAGGGATATCGTTAGATTATATTACAAAAAAACTATAAATAATTAATATTAGCAGGTAGAAATGAAAATTTCAATTTTCGGATTGGGATATGTAGGTTGTGTCAGTTTAGGTTTATTGGCAAACAAAGGCCATAAACTTATTGGTGTTGACATCAATAAATTTAAAGTCGATTTAATTAATGCTGGCAAACCTACTATTATAGAAAAAGATATTGATCAAATAATAGCCAAGAATCATGCAAAAGGAAATATTTCTGCCACCAGCGATTATATTACTGCTGTAAAAAACACTGATATTTCCTTTATCTGTGTTGGGACACCACCATTACCCACTGGTCACCTTAATCTCGAATATGTTTTCGAGACTTCTCGTGAAATTGCTGAAGGCTTAAGAGAGAAAAACGGCTTTCATATAGTGGTAATCCGCAGTACAGTTTTTCCGGGCACTAATAAAAAAGTTGGTAAAATAATAGAGCAAGTATCTGGTAAAAAACGAAATATTGATTTTTCTGTAATATCTAATCCCGAATTTTTACGCGAAGGTTCTGCAGTTGAAGACTTTTGTAATCATCCTCTCACAGTTTTAGGTAGTGACAATGATTATGCTATAGAAATATTAAGCTCAATTTATAAAGATTTTACCTCTTCAATAGTCCGAACAACAATTGAAGCTGCAGAATTAATTAAATATGTTAATAATACTTTTCATGCACTCAAAATTGCCTTTACTAATGAAGTTAGTAATATTTGTAAAGCACTAGATATTGACCCATTTGAAGTTATGCGTTTATTCAAAATGGATACTAAGTTAAATATATCAACGGCGTATCTTAATCCTGGTATGGCTTATGGAGGTTCCTGCTTACCTAAAGACTTGAAAGGGTTGGTAACCATTGCACATGACCATTATATAAATACACCGATAATTAATGCAATTGAAATTTCTAATACAATTCAAAAACTAAAAGTGTTAGACTTAATAGAGCGGAAAAGAAAAAGAAAAATTGGGATATTAGGCCTTGCATTTAAAAAAGGAACTGATGATTTGCGTTTTAGCCAATATGTATCAGTTGTGGAGACTCTAATAGGTAAAGGATATTCAGTTGTTGCTTATGATAAATTTGTAAATTTGGCTAAACTAATAGGTGGAAATAAAAGCTTCATTGAACAACATTTGCCACATATTTCAATGATTTTGAAAGATGAACTTGATGAAGTATTGCATCAATCTGAATTATGTATAATTGCCCATCAACCAGATGATGATGAATATGAAAAATTATCAAAGTATAAGGGTGAAATTATTGATCTTGTAAGGGTAGACAAATCAAGATTAAATGGTTTAAAGATAGAGGGATTGAGCTGGTGAGATGAAGAAAAAAAGAGTTCTTGTATTTGCTGGTGGACCTATTTTACCAGTCAAAGGAATGCATCAGTCTCGCATCTTAAATCAAATTATAAGTCTTGCAGTAGATCATCAAGTTGATTTTTGCTTTTTGTATTCTAAAAAATCACAGAAAAAGGAAAATGAAACTGAATTGATAAAGTATTGTGGTAATGTTATACCTATAAAAACGATAACCCAAACATTTTTATATAAGGTAATTAGTAAACTAATCTTGCAACCGATTTTTCATTTTTTTGCAATTCCACATGATCATTTTACCTTATCAAATCTAATTACTTCTATTATTATAGCACAAAAAATCAATCGTAAAAGATATGATCTGATAATCTCACATTATTGGCAAGCATCCGGTTTTTTAAGATTTTTAAATAAAAATATACTCAAAGCGATAGATACCCACTATTTAGTTGAAGAAAATATTGATTTATATTTTAAAGGTCATTATAGTCATATCGATAATAGAAGTTTGAAAAAACTTTTAAAACGAGAATTAAAGCTACAAAAAAAATATTTTAATATTGCTAACCTTTTGATTGTCAATTCAGAGGCTCAACTAAAAATTCTAAAAAATGAAGGATATGCTAAACCTGTAATTTATATTCCGAACGGACAAAAACTGGATAAATATTTAAATCTGCCAATATTATCAGAATTAGAAGAATTATATTTATTATTTTACGGATCGTTGCAAAATCAATTTAACCAAAAAGCTTTAATACGTTTATTGGATAATATTTTTCCTACAATTCAAAAGAATAATCCAAAAATTAAATTAATAATATTAGGAGCCGATCCACCCAGTTGGCTTTATAAAAAAACCGCTAATAATCCTAATATCCTTATTACAGGATTTGTTTCTGATATCGGCAAAATCTTTAAAAAATGTTTTGCGTGTATTTTACCAATTGATTCAGCTTCGGGATTTCGTGGCCGCACTGTTGAACTTCTTGCTTCTGGTGTGCCTGTTATCGGAACTGAAAATGCACTACAAAGTGTTCAAATCACTCATGGAGTTAATGGAATAATTGCTGAAACGGATGAAGAATTTATCAATTGGGTGCTTAAAATGGCATCCGATAAACATATCAGAAAAGCTATTGCCGAAGAGGGTCGCAAACACGCGGTTAAAAATTTTTCTCTAGAATCAACACATTATAAATTAAGTCAGTATCTTAATAACATAAATTTTAGTAATAATGAATGACCAAAAAATACGATTATTGTTTACTGGAGATTTTGCGCCATTAATAGACTCATCCTATATAAACAGTAAACATTTTTTAGGTATTGAGGAAATAATTGATAATTGTGATCTTCATATTACAAATCTTGAATGTCCACTTACAAAAAGTGAAAATAAGATTCTAAAAACAGGTCCTCATATTAAAGCATCTATAGAAAATATAAAACTTCTTAACTATGCTAAGGTAAATATTGCTTGCTTAGCTAATAATCATATTTTTGATTTTGGTGAGCAAGGAATCAGAGAAACAATTAATGTTTGTAAAGAAACAGGAATTGATTGTATAGGTATAGTTAACAGGGATGATGGGGAAAAACAATGGATTATCAAAGAAATCAAAGGCAGACGCATTGGTTTTATTAATTATTGTGAGCACGAATTCAGTGTTAGAGATGATGGGTTATTAGGTGCATGTGGTTATGACCCCATTAATGCATTTTATGATATTCAATTTCTAAAAACTAAGGTTGACTATCTCATAGTTATATATCATGGTGGAAATGAATATTATCCACTACCCAATCCTCAATTGAAAAGAGATTTTCATTATATTGCTGATTTAGGGGCTGATGCTGTCATCGGGCATCATACTCACGTAATTAGTGGCTTTGAAATATATAAAGCTAAACCCCTTGTTTACAGTTTGGGTAATTTTTTCTTTCCGTACCCTAATGAACCTGAAGAATGGCACATAGGTTTAATTTGCGAATTAATTATAGATGATAATATAAATATAAAATTTCATCCTATTATCCAATGCAAAAATAATTTAGATGTTATACTTGTGAATGAAAGTATGAAAAACCAAATAACACAAAAAATAGATAACTTATCAAAAATCCTAAACAACAATGAAAAATTGGAAAAAGCCTGGCAGGAATATGCATCTTATAAGAAATTGGGATATTTAAAAAATATAACCGGCTTGGGTAAAGTAGGAAATTTATTGTTAAAGCTGGGGTATCCTGAGGATAAGTTATTAAAGAAAATTAAAATTATATCATTATACAACTTACTACGTTGTCGGGCACACTTTGAACTTATGATGTCATCATTAAAATTGAAACTCTAATGGCTTTTAATTCTATTCTTGTAGGAATTCACAGGGCAATCCATGATAAAGTGGATCCTGAATTGGAAGTATATAGAAAAATTCTGAAATACAATGACGTGCCGTATATTGAATTAGACTCAAGTGATCTTGATTTCTGGGAAAAGATTCAAACGATCACCCATTTTATTTATAAATGGTCACATGCTCACGGTGACCATCAAATAGCGAATGCGATTATTCCTGTGATTCAGTATCATTACGGAAAAAAGTGTTTTCCAACATGGGAGACATCCTGGCATTATGATGATAAAATTAAACAAACATATTTACTGCATGCCTATGGATTTCCAATATGTGAGGGTTATGTTTTTTATCACAAATCTAAAGCATTGGAATTCGTTAAAACTACTAAATTACCATTGGTCTTTAAGTTGAAAAATGGTGCAGGGTCAATGAATGTTCAAATTGTCAAAACAAGAAAAGAAGCAGAAAAATTAGTTAATAAAATGTTTGGTGATGGATTAAGCCAGGATAAAACAAGTTTTTTGAATGTATTGAAAACATTGAACTTTGATTTTTACAAAGTGTTTAGATTCTATGGAATAAAATTTCGGGACAATTTTATTCAAAAATATCGTCAAAAATTCTGGCTTCGCCATAAAAATTATATTTATTTTCAAAAATTTCTACCAGGTAATGATTTTGATACAAGGGTAACTACGGTAGGGTTGCGGGTACATGCATTCAGGAGATTTAACCGTAAAAATGATTTTAGGGCATCGGGTAGCAACAAGTGGGATATTGATCCTTCCCATATTGATATGCGTATGGTAAAAATAGCATTAGACATTTCAAAAAAGTTTAAATTCCAATCAATGGCTTATGATTTTTTGCTGGATCAGAATAATGCTCCAAAAATCGTAGAAATGAGTTATTTGTACGGAGGAGCAGGTTATCCGGATTTTATGAATGGATATTGGGATGAAAATTTAACTTGGCATTCAGGTAGATTTTGGCCTCAACATTTTGAAATGATTGATTTTTTAGAAATCCCAGATTTGAAATGTCCACCTGATTTGGATTATGATACAAACTATAAATCGGTTAGTATATAATTATTGATTTGATATGATTGTTTAATTGACTCAAAAACCTCTGCATATAACTTTTATTATTGACGATCTCCACGGGAGTTGTAAAGAATGTCAGCTTGAGAAAATAATAAAATATATGCGGAGGACACAATTTAAGATAGGTGTAATTACATTTAATAAAAACAAGCATTACTCGGAATTCGTAAAAAATAATGTTGATTTTTTTATTGAGCTGAGAAAAAGACCAACCCGCCTCGAACCTCTTTTTACTATTTGGAAATATATCCTAAGTTTTAGACCAAATATTATTCATACATGGGACAGTTTGTCTTCATTTTATTCATTGATACCCGCAAGGATTTTGGGTATTAAAATGATTGACGGCTCAATCAGAGATGCAGGTATCGAAAAAGGATGGCAGTTAAAAATGAAAAAGTTTTTTCTTTCCAGAGCAGATAAAATAATTTCAAATTCTATTGCCGGATTAAAATCTTATAATGTTAAAGGTGAGGTCGTTTACAATGCCATTGATCTATTAAGATTTAAAGCTAAAACTAGAGGAAGTAAATTTAATATTATCATGACTGCTAATTTTACCGACTATAAAGATCATAAAACTTTTATCGATGCGGCTGCTCGGCTTAAATATGATGGCATTGTTGATGAAATTTATTTAGCCGGTGAAGGACCTCATCGTTTAAAATATATTACTTATGTTGCCAATTCTTTTCCGGATATTAAAGAAAGTTTTAATTTCCTTGGCACAGTTTCCGATATTGAGTCTAAATTATCAGAAGCAAGGGTTGGAGTGCTTTGCTCCACATCAATATACGGTGAAGGAGTTTCCAATTCAATACTTGAGTATATGGCAGCTGGTTTAATTGCAATTGGTACCAAAATAGGCGGAACAGTTGAGATAATAGAGGATGGATTAAACGGATTCCTGATAGATGAGGGAGATTCTAATGCAATTGTTCAAATAGTTAAAAAAGTTAGGGATAACGATGATTTATCCGATAAGATTATAAGAAATGCAAGATTAACTATTGAAAATAAATTTTCATATAAGAAAAATTGTGAAAAACTTCTTGAAATTTATAAATCACTATGCAAAGAAAATTAAAATTACAACTCAGTAAAGTAAATTTTATTCTGGGTAGAAATCCGAAAATTGAAAAATTTAAATCATTTAGATATTTCGTTCCTGAACCATATTATTGTGTTATTACAATCTCAGCTGATTTTGAGCTTGCTTGGGCAT
>JACVJA010000057.1 GCA_015661035.1 Candidatus Calidifonticultor daggyaiensis
ACTGGTTGTTGGTTCATCAAGAAAAAGCAATTTTGGATTCTTTACTAATGCCCTAGCAATAAGAACTCTTTGAAACTGCCCACCTGATAGCATACTAATATGTAAATCTTTATATTTTAGCATACCAACACTTTCTAAAGCTTTTTGTGCTGCTAAAATGTCATCTTTATTTACTCTTTTTAATGGACCGTTATACCTTCCAATTAATACCATATTAAACACATCAATTGGAAAAGATTTATCAATATTTGTAATTTGAGGAAGATACCCTACAAGTTTTCGTGAATTTTGAGGGTGGTCATTGAAAAGTAAAATTCTTCCAGATTTCGGTTTTAATAGTCCTAAGATTAATTTTAAAAGTGTAGTTTTGCCACCACCATTTGGCCCTATTATAGCAAGAAGATCTTTTTCAAAAATTGTTAAATTTATATCCTCTAAAACATTAAAATTTTCATAACCAAAAGTTACATTCTCAACTTTAATAATTTCTTTCATTTTTTAAATACTAACTATTTCAAATTTTTTACTTTCTGTATTAAAAATACCAAAAGTTGGACTTGTATCTTTTGTATAATAACTATGCGAAGAGCCTGGACTTAATAAAAGAGTATTTCCTAACTTTGTAATTTCAGACTTGTGAAAATGTCCACAAAAAACAACGTCATATTTCCCTGAAATTGCTAATGATTCTGAAATTTCTCTGTATTCTCCATGATATAGAGCAATATTTAAATTATCAACCTCAACTACACCAAAATCACCTAAAATTTTTCCTTCAATTTCTTTAAAAACTTGTAAAATCCCATATTTGTAGCCATCATTATTTCCGAATATACCCGTAATTTCAAAACCTTCAAAGTGTTTAATCAGTGGTGGAGCAACATAATCGCCTAAATGAAATACTCTGGTAATCTTTTCATTTTTTAAAATCTTAATAATTTTTTTTATATTACATTCATCATCATGTGAATCTGAAATTACTGCAATATTCATTACCACCTCTCAAAAAGTTAATTTATTTTTTAATTATTATATTTTTTTATTTTTAAAAATAATAACTTCATCAATATTATACTTTTCTCCTAAAATTCTTGCTATAACAATACATTTTATTTTCAGCAAAAAGTATATATTTTTATTTTCTTCAATTAAAGCTTCTAAATTACCTTGACCTTTTGAAATTATTAGATCAGCCTCATTATATTCTTTTTTAAATTCTTCAGAACATAAAGGGAGGTGTGCTGCAGGCATATCAATTCCTGTTGTTATGACCTTTGCAACTTCTTGCATGGCTACCATTTTTGCATCTTCAATTGTTGAATCATTTAAAGTCGGCCCGCCTCTTACTGAATAAACTATTTTAAATTTTTTATTAAAGTTATTATTTAATTGTTCAATAAAAATTTTATCAAAAACTATTTCCCCTGCATTATCACCAATTATTAAAATTTTTTCTGCTTTTAAAATATCATCTTTTAATTTCTTTACTAAGCTTAAATCAATTGGTTGGAATGATGCTGAATTAATTGACTCAACTATTACGTTTTTCGAAAATTTCTTTCCCTGCATAACATCTATACTGTTGCCTGCAAGACAAATCCTAAGGCTTTTTTCGAACCAATCACTGCTATTTTTTATTTCTTCCTTAATTTTATTACTGATGCTTAAACATATTTTGTTAAAATCTTTTTTAAACTCAAAATAAGGATCGCCATCAGGAATATTTTTTTTAACAATTTTTTGAATATCATAATAAAGTTCAAATAAATTTTTATAAGAAGGAAACTCAGAAGCTTTCAATAAAACTTCACTTAAAGTTTTATTAACTACATTGTCATCCTCTGTTAAACGAATAGCTGAATTTATGGCAGACCTGATGTGACATGGTATACAATCTAAAAATATTCTCATCTTTTACAACTATCCTTTCTTTATTAAACTTTTTTTACTTCAATTTTTTTAAACTATTCTTTTAAACTTTGTTACCAAAATTTTTATTCCCTGCAGCAGTTTGAGATGAAACTGGCCTCCTATAATACAACCTTCCACCGTCAATTAAAATATCCTGACCACAAATATACTCTGACATGTCTGAAGCTAAAAACAATGCAAGCTTTGCAATATCATAGGGTGTTCCTATTCTACCCATTGGAACTTGAGAGGAAAGCATTTTATTAATTTCTTCTGTGTCAGGATATTTTTTTCTTAACATTGGAGTATCAACAATCCCAGGGCTTATCATATTTGCTCTTATGCCCCGCGATAAAAATTCATAGTTAATTCTAGCCATCATACCAATTAGCGCTGCTTTTGATGTAGAGTAATGCATTCCTCCGCCCGCACCAGTTCTAGAAACTACAGAAGAAATAAAGATTACATTACCTTTAGAGTTTTTAATCATAGAATCAGCTAAATATCTAAAAAAATAAAACGAACCGCTTATATTTACGTCCATAATTTTTTGCCAATTTTTAATTTCTATCTTGTTTGCTTCTTCCGTAAATTCCATGCTTGCATTTAAAACCAATATTTCTACTCCAGGAAATACATCTAAAATTTTTTCACATGTCTTCTTGCATTCAGCGTGAATTCCAACATCACATTGAAAAAAAATACATCTATTCTTGAACTTATTTTGGCTGTTATTCCCTTTGTAATCTGATAGTATTTTGTTTAAAGCATTTTCCCCTTTCTGTTTGTCTCTTCCAATTATGACTATATTTGCATCACTTTTAAAAAATAAATCAGCTATAGCAAGACCTATCCCACTTGTTCCACCAGTAATAACAGCAGTTTTATTTTTTAAACTAAGCAATTCATATACCTTGTTATTATTAAATGGCTTGTTCACAAATATCACCGCCTTATTAAATATTGATATTTATCAATCAATATATATCACCAATATAAATATTATCTTTATTAATATATATAACCTAGTTAAATAATATTTATTAAAATAATACTTTAACTCTTTTTATTAAGATAAGAATATTTTTTTTCAAATAAATATAGTATAAATACAAGTAATAATAACAAGAAAAAAAATAAATTAATTAAATTAAAAGATATAAACAAATTAAATTTTGAAAGTATAAAACCTAAAAGCCACGGAGCAAATAGACCACCAAATCCACCAAATACTATTATTATAGAAATTACAAAGTTTTTCTCTATAGAATATTTTAAACCACCTTCAGACACAATTAAAGGCCATATCCCTGCACTAAAAAAACCTGTTAATATAAATAAGATAACAGTAATTATTGTATTGTTGCTGAATATCCCCATAAGACAGCAAATAATTGAAGTAAAAATAATAAACTGGAGTAAAATAGTAATTTTAATTTTTTTTGTTAAAAGCCCTATTGCTATTCTTCCAAAAACAGTAGCAAACCAAAAATATGATAATGTTTGACCAGCTAATGATTCATTAAAAAATTTCGACACCCTTAAAAATGTAGGAATCCACATTGCTAGTCCAGTTTCTGCACAAACATAAAAAAACATACAAAAAATTAAAACTAAAAATACAAATTTATCTTTTGGTGCTAAATTTTTTTTAATAACTCTATCAAAAGGTTTTTCGTTTGAATTTTCATTTTCATCAAAATGGTTAATTTTTTTAATGTAATCTTTGCATTTAACCTCTTCAAATGTATTTATATTTTTATTAGTTTTATCAAAAATTTTTGCTTTAATAAAAGATTTTTTTTCAGAGTTACCAGTTTTAGACTCTATTTTTTTTCTTAATATAAAAATTTCATATTTAGATAAATCAATAAACAATAAATAAATAATTCCTGCAACGCATGCAAAGAAAGCTATTAGATAAGAGTATTTCCAGTCTATTTTATACTTTAATAGAAACACAGGAATTAAAGGCCCCACAAAAGCCCCAATTCCAAAAAAAACTTGGCTTAAATTTACATATAGTGCTTCACTGCCTTTATTTACATCAACAACTATAATACTTGTTTGCGATTCAATAAAACCTATTGATAAACCTATTAAATAAAATACAGGTATAAGATAAAAATAATTTGCAACATAAAACATCGAAAATGAAGAAATTGCTAATATAAAGGAAAAAAGAATAAGAAGTCTTTTTTTACTTAAAAACCTAACTATAAAGCTGCTTAAAAAAGACCCACTAATAAACCCACCAAAATAAAAGGAAAAAATCAAACTAGTTTGTCCAATATTAGACCCTAGTTTTTGACCAATCTCAATTATTATTGGACTGCTTACAGTATAAATTAACCCTCCAACAAAAAGAGCATAAAAAAAGTTTAAATTAATATATATTTTTCTGCTTAATAAAAATTTGTTCATAATTTCACAATATTTATTAATATTTGTAATTTGCTTTAAAAACTATAATTTATATCAAAACTTACTAATCCCTTATATTATTTATAATATTTAAAATTGGTTGGATTTTATCCAATCAATTATATCTTTTAGAGTTTCTCTTATTGGCCTTGCCTTATAACCTAAATCATTTACAGCTTTATTACAACTAATAAAAGAGTTACTTCTTATTGTTTTTATTGAATATGTTGTAAACAGTGGCTTGGATTTTGTAATTTTATAATAAATCGGAGTTAAATATGACAATGGATAAATTAGCCAATAAGGCAATTTATAAACATTGTATTTTATTCCAGATACATCGCTCAAAATCTTTATTAGAGTTGGTATTTCTAATCTTTCCCCTGACAAAATATAAATCTCCCCACTTTTCCCCTTATTTGCTGCTAATATATGACCTATTGCTGCATCTCGGGCATCTACAAAATCATATGCTCCATCAATTATTAATTTTTGTTTCTTTTTAAGATAATTCAAAACTAAAGAGCCAAGGTTTGAAGGCTTATAATCGTATGGTCCAATTATTGCAGTCGGGCAAACTATGACTGCATTTAATCCTGCCTTAACAGAATTTAAAACTTTTAAAGTAGCAATAGCTTTTGTTCTATTATATATACCTAATGGATGATTAATATCAATTTCCAAATTTTCATTTATAAAAAAATTGCTATAGTTTTTATTTAAAGCATAATTAAAATTTTTATATGACTTATTATTTGAATTATTAATATTTTTAAATTCATCATTTAAATTAAACCCATTTACAGGTTTTTTAAAACTTAGTTTTGGTTCTTTAAATATATGAATTGAACTAGTATAAATTAACCTTTTAACTTTATTTTCAATACAAGCTTTAATAACATTTTCTGTTCCTCGCAGATTTATTTTTTCTAAATTCTTGTTTTTTCCTGGTAAAATTGAGTATTCAGAGGCTAAATGATAGACATGATCAGCATCTTTAAACAAATCTCTTAAAGAATTATAGTCTAATATATCTCCAAAATGAACTTTTATATCTTCGTAACAGTCTTTAAAACATAAAAGATTAGAAGTTTTTCTTGCTAATATTTTTACTTTTCTTTTTTGCTTTAATAATTCTCTCACAAGAGAGTTGCCTAGTAAACCAGTGGCACCAGTTACTACATCCATTTTTTTCCAGCCTTTAAATTCCAGTTCTTATAGTAAGTTTAAACCCTAGTTTTAACTACATTAGCAGGAATACCTACAGCTATTGAATAATCCGGGATATCCTTATTTACAACTGCAGCTGCACCAATTATTGAACTTTTTCCAATTTTTACACCATCTAGTATTAATGCTTTAGAACCTAACCAACAATTTTGGCCAATTATAATACCTTTACTTATAGCTTCGAGTGAACCTATTGGCTTTTCTACAGTATTATACTCATGATCTCCTGCAATACAATAAACATATGCAGCAATTAGAGTATCATTTCCTATTATTAACTCACTCGCACTAAAAAGCTCGCAATTAAATCCTATTGTTATATTAGAACCTAATTTTATATCTCCATTTTTACAACTTAAGATAGAATTTCTTCCAATAAAACAGTTATCACCAATCGAAATACCTTCGTTTGTACTGCCTTTAGCATCAAGCATACAATTTTCATCAATTATCACATTATCACCAATACTTATTTTATTAGGATGTCTTATGGTTATGTTTTTACCAAAATTTACATTTTTACCTACTTTTTTAAATAAAAATCTATAAAAAAAGCTTCTTAAAAATATTCCTATAGCACCTGGCATGCTTGCAAACATGCTTGTTATAATTTCGTATTTTAATATTGAAAAAAAATCCCTCTTGCCCACAATTAAATCTGCATATTTTTTTAATTTAGACCCTCCTTTTACGATTTCTTTTGTCCTGTACTTCGTATCAATAATTTTTTTATTGATATCAACACTTTTATCGTTCTTTTTATTAATTTCATCATAATCCATATAAAAAACCTCCTGTAAAAATCAATTTTATTTTATATTTTTTCTTTAAAACCACTATAACTTTTATTTTTATTATAAATTTGAAAGATTAAAAATATTAAATAAAGAAAAATTACAAAGTTAAATTTACTAAGTATAAATAATAAAAAAGAATAAGTGCTTTTAAAAATTTCTGCTAACTCATTAACAACCCAATAATCTAAATTAAAATAGCCGTTAATAAAAAAAATAAAAATTGATATAAAAGCTGTAATTAAAAAACCTGAAAAAACCTGAGCTGGGGTATGCTTTTTTAGTCTTATTCTTGACCATCCTACAATAGGGATTAATGATAATGTAAATAAAGCCCACTTCCCAAACACCATAATATAAACTATGGAAAATAGAGTAATGTAGCTTGAATGAAAACTTATTTTCCAAAATAATGTGATTAAACTAATCAAAGGCAGACAAAATAAATATATTGAGTAAACAACCAATAAAAAATTATTACTTGTTTTAAAATTTAAAATCAAATAACCAGATAATACAAATAAATTAATAATTATTAATGGTAAAACCCTTTCCTTTCTTCGTGTAATTTGAAGGTCACTAATTTTACCGAATTTAAATAAAATTAAAATCAATATATAAGGTATAGCTGCTAAAAAAGTTATTGTAATAATAAAATCATTAAAATTTTTTTTAAAAAAATCTATACTTCCTGTTTTTAAAAATCCATAGTTTAAAGCTTTATCTACCTTATAAAAATAAATAGAAGCAAAAACTATTGGTATTGCTAAAACCGAGCCATCAAAAATATATGAAATTGCTCTAGCAATTTTTATAATTTTACTTTTTCTTCTTTTTTTAATCATAAAAAATAAATTTCACATTTAACAAAAATTTGTAATAATAGTAATGATAAACAATACTGAAAACAATATTAACAAATTGATTAAAATTATAAAAACAATAATTTTTAAAAAACTAATAATTAGTAAGAATATATAAAATTTGATAAGGAGCAAAATATGGAGCTAAATTTAAAGAATACACTTGATACTATAAATAGTTTAAGCAAAGAAAAAGCAATGGATCTTGCTTTTAAAATTGGTTTTGAAGGAGAAGCAAATAGAACCAATTGCGCACAAGAGACATTTCATGCTATAACTTCAGTCTTGGGTTATAAAAATCCACAAATATTTAAAAGTCTGTCAGCATTAGAAGGAGGGTCTGCAGTTACAACTTATGGCAATTGTGGTGCATTTTCTGGTGCACTTGTTGCATTTGGCTTCTTTTTTGGCAGGACTTATGAACAATGGGAAGAAGGTAAATCATATATTAAATCTTCAATTTTAGGCCAAAAATTATTTAAAAAGTTTAAAGCTAGTTATGATTCTATTATTTGCAGGGATATTCATAAAAAAATATATGGCAGAACTTTTAATTTGATGGATGAGGAAAATCTTGGAATAAATAAAGAAGTGCTTAAAGAATTTGAAGAAATG
>JACVJA010000058.1 GCA_015661035.1 Candidatus Calidifonticultor daggyaiensis
ATTTTTAAAATTTCTCAGAGAATTTCTTCTTATATAAATTTATAATTTTTTAGTGTTAATGTCAATAAAAAATCTCTTTTAAAATTAGGCTTAGTATCGTGGTTTTATCAAAATTTAAAACAATAGTTAAAACAAAATTTCTAAAAAGAAGATGTTTTTAATATATTATAATGAGTAGGTTTCTGTCAAAAAATAAAATTGGATTAGGATTAAGAACTAAAGAGAGAAAAATTAAATGTGCGATTAATGCAAAAATAGAAATTTTTCTTTTTTACTAATTTGATAAAGAAGAAAAAAATTGACAACTCTTTGAAAATTTTTTCTATTTTCACAGAATTTAGGTTTAGAAATTACCCAATAATTTTCAGTAGAAAAAACTTTCATAATAATTTGAATACATTTTTATAAAGGCTTCTTTTGAATATCTTTCTTTGAAATATAATATACAATTTTGACTTAATGATAAAATTTCATCATTATTAATTGTTTCTAAAATATTTATAATAGTATCATTATCTTTATACTTAACAATGAAACCTGTCTTCCCTTGTTCTATATATTCCCCTAATGCTCCAACATCATAAGCTATAACAGGAGTAGCATATGAGTAAGAAAGTATAATGACACCACTTTGAGTGGCAGAATTATAAGGAAGTAAAACAAAAGTAGCTTTTTTAAACAATTCAAAGATTTCCTTATCGTTTATAAACCTATTTATTATTTCAACGTTTGATAATTTTTTAAATTTCTCAATATTAATTATTTTCCCCTTTCCAGCAATGATAAATCTGTAGTCCAATTTTTTTCTATATGACATGGTAATAATATCTAATAAATTTTCAAGGCCTTTATAACTTTCTATTCTTCCAAAAAATAAAATTATTTTCTGACCTGTTTTTGGTTCATTGATATTTAATTTAAAACCAGATAGAAAAAAATGTCTAAACTTCCATTTATTAATTTGCGTTTCTATCTTACGCTTTGAAAAACTAATAATTTCATTAGCTAAGAAATTAATTACTAATTTATTATATAATTTTATAAATATAGCCTTCTTACTTGGATGAGGAGTTAAATCATGAATAGTGAATATTTGTTTTATTTTAAAAAACTTCAACCAAACTGATAAAAAAAGATTAGATATATGTGCAGTTGTAAAATGTATAATTTTTACTTTTTTTATTATTATTATAAAAATTAAATAAAATGAAAGAAAAAAATCTAAAAAAATCTTTTCATCAAAAAAAGCACTTTTTGAGAAACTAGAATTATAGATTTTTTTATTTTTTATATTTAAAATAATTTTTCTATTTTTAAAGGCAATATAATTATTATGTAATCTCCCCTGTTCAAGACACTCAATTTTACACTTAAAATATTCTACAAGGTCTGGCTTTATACTGTTACAAACTATTGCTATTTTGTATTTTTTTTTCATTCAGAATAATAATTTTCCATTATTTTTTTTTATGTATTTTAATGCTTCTTTATTTATTATAATTCTGTCTTTCTTATGAATTAAGAAATATATAAATAAGTTTTTATGCATTTTAATTAAACCAGCAATGTTGAATTTACTAACAAATAAATATCTTAAACTCCATAAAACAAAATGAGATACTAAATAAATAAATGGTAAATTTCTGAAGGCAACTTTTATTTTATTTTCTGCAAGCATTATATTTATAAAATATTTTGATTTTCGGCCCTTTTCACTTTTTTTATGCAATACATCTAATTTATTTGAGTAAAAAATTTTAAATCCATTTGAGATAGCCCTATATGATAAATCATATTCTTCCATTCCATAAAAAAAATCATCAGGATAGAATCCAACAGAATCAAACACTTCTTTTTTTATACAATGACAAACACCAATAAAATGTGTTGTATAAAATTCATTTAATGTAATAAATTTTTTATTATGAGATGGGAACTCGTTTAAATTAATCTTATGAGTGAAGTAATCTTTACTTAAAAAAGCAAGTATTCCAATTGTTGGATCTTTATTAAACAACTTAATACATTCATTTATTATGTTAGGAGATAAAAGTTCCGCATCATCGTCAAGAAATAAAATATAATCAGATGTTGCATATTTAATACCTAAGTTTCTACCACCTGCAACACCGAGATTTTCTCTTGTTTTTATATAAATTAATTTAGGTATAAAATTTTGCATATTCTCAACTAATGAATAATCGCAAGTTGAATTATTATTTATTATTATTATTTCTTTTACAAATTTCTCAAAATCTTTTTGTTTAATTACTGATTCCACAGCTTCTTTTGTTTCAATTGGCCTATTATAAGAAATAATAACTACACTTATTTTCTTCACTTTAAACCTCTTATTACAGAAGTAAATATTATTATTAATATAAATAGAATCAGAACTGGAAATAAATACAAAGAGTAGACTGATGCAAAATCTCTTGTAACTACAACAGCTCCTAAATATGTAAAATAAACTAAAAGAGGTTGCAAGTAGTTTTTTTTAATCATATTTTTTGCTATAATAAAATGAATAATATTAATTGCGAGAATAATCAAAAATACACCAATTTTTCCCCAATTAGCGTATGCTGCCCCAATAATTGTAGGTGTTATTACAAAAATATCCTCGCTTAATGGGTTTAATTCCGATGAAATATATTCTGCAAAAGTTTTTCGTCTTGGGATATTTAAAAAGAAAAATATATATCGAAAAATAGGATGCAAATCCCATAAATATCCCCTTCCATATAAAAATCCATGATTTTGATGATAGACAACAATATTATAAATGTTATCAATATTATTAAATACAACTCTAAAAAATAAAACCTGAGAAGCAACAATAAAATTTCTATTTTCTTCACTTAATCGGAAATAAGTTATTATTATTGAAAGAAATAAAATTATTACAAAATATGGAAATATTTTTTTATTCACTTTAATCAAATTTAAACCCCTTTTATAACTTAATAAAATAATATGAATCAAGATTACATTAAATGGTAATGCACGAAAACCTGTGCATGTTAAAACAAAAATACTTATTGTAAGAAAAAAATAATAGTATTTACTTTTAAATAAAAAAAATGAAAAAATTAAAAGTATGCTATTTAAAATCAGTAAATTATAAAAATAAATTTTATCTTTATGTAAAACTTCGGTTCTGGCAATTTCTAAATTTTCAGTAAAAATTGTAATTCCATATTTTTTAAAATATAATAAAATTATTAAAATATGAACAACTAAAAGTATATAATAAATAAACCTATAAGCATTTGACAAAGTGTTTATTTTGGCATATTTTACCATATGTAAAAATTTTTTGTAATTTAATAAATAATAAATTATTATGTGAGCAACTAAAATTGAAAGCATAGAAAGAACAATTAATGGAATTATTTCCAAATATTGTAGAGTAAATTCAGAAATTATACCACCGATAAAAATATATCCAGTCATAAAATAATAAGTCATCAAATTAGGATGCATTATTCTAAAAAAAGATAACCGATATAATATATAAGTTACAACTATAAATAAAATTAATAACATTTTTAAAATCTTAATTTGGATTAAATTAAACTATTATTTATATTTAAAAAATCTAAAAGAAAACTTAAAATTTTTTGGTTTACCGAACTTACATTTAACCAATATTTTTGAAAATCAATGTTGCTACTAATTAAATTAGTATTTAATAGAGTTTTTAATTCGTTATAAGTTGATACTCTAAAGCCAATTTCAAGGTTTTTGGGATCAAAATAAAAATCTCTTTCTTTATTTTTATAATCATTATAGTCATATTGGTATAATATTATTGGTTTTTTTAGTAATAAATAATCAAACATTACAGACGAATAATCGGTTATTAATAAATCTGTAAATGGAAGTATCATATAAACATCATTTTTAGATGGAACAGTAAAAATATTGCTAAAATTCGGTATTTGACAACTTTTTAAACTTGGATGTTGTTTAATTAAAAATAATACATTTTTAAATTTACATATTTCATTTATTTCTTCAAGATTGATTGCTTTAGAAATATCATTTTCTCCTTTTTCTCTAAAAGTAGGCATATATATGTATACTTGAGAATATTTGAACAAAAAATTAGTTATAAAATCAAAACTACTTAAATCTTTTTGTTTTACAAATTCTAAGATTTTATCTTTATCCCATAGAAAATGCTCACATCTTGGATATCCAAATTCTAAACATTTATTAATTGGAATTCTAAAGGCATTTGCTAAAATCCTACTTATATCTTTCGTTGTAGAAAGGAGGAAATCAGGTTTTTGAAAATTATCAGGGAAAAAAAACATATATATGTATTTTATAAAAGAGGAATTATATTTTTGTGCAAGTTTTCCAACTTTTATATCAAATTCAATTTTTTTTAATGGAATTCCATGCCATAAGTTAAATTTTATTGCACCACCAGAAGTCCAAAAATTAATATCAGAAGTATAAGAAGAATAAATATAAACACCTCCTATAAGAGTGAAAAATAATCCCTTTGGTTCCCACTTGTAATAAACTTCATAACCCTCTTTACGTAGCATATATATAACATCTTTATTGCTACTTATCCAGATCGCTCTTACTTTATCTTTGTGATTATCTACTACATACCAAAATAAATATTTGGAATTATCAGAAAAAGTACCATTATGACTTCCAAATATCCACATTTTTTTATCTCTTGGGAAAAATTTACTAATAAAATATAAAGGATAAAGTATTAATATATAACATAAGCCTTTTAAAGTATAAAGAAATACTCTCTTTAAAATGTTCACTCCAACTCCTTTTTTAACTGTTCAAGTACTTCAAAGGCTCTAAGTATTTCTTCTTTTGAAATAGATAAAAAACTTGAAAGTGATTTTTTAAGTTCTGTTGTTGATATCCCTTTTGTCCTTGGCAGGTATATCACTTCACAATAATCTATTAAATAATCAAATTTCCCTTTCCAATCTTCACCTATCACGAAGATATCTACTTTATACCTTTTTATATCATCTATCTTTTGCTCCCAGGAATACTCTGGAATAACTAAATCTACATATCTAATAGATTCCATAAATTTCTAACTTCTTACTATATTCTCTAAATAACTTAAATCCTTCACAATCAATTTTGGAAATTGTTCTAAATTTTCTACATCTACACGTTTTGTTTCTCCAGTCAAAACTAATATAAAATCTATACCAGCATTATCAGCCAAGGCTTTATCAGTATATAGTCTATCTCCAATAATAACAATTTCATTTGGTCTATATTTATTCAGTAAAGGTTTAAGTAAAATTGGATTAGGTTTACCAAATGTAATATGCGGATTTCTATTTACAGTAAGTTCTAAAACTTTTAAAAATGAACCTATATCAGGTATCATACCTAATTCGGTCGGACACACCATATCTTGATGAGTAGCAATTAAAGTTATTTCTTTTCGCTGCAATAGTAAACATGCTGTTTTTAGTTTTTCATAAGTTAATTCTGTATCATATCCTACTAAAACTGCCTGACATAAATCTCTGTCTTCAGTAAAATTAATATCATTAAATTGTTGCTGTATGTAATCTTGAAAATTTTTTGTTCCAATTACATATACGTACCTAATATTATTGTTTTTCAAATATTCGATTAATGGTATTACCGGTGATAATATGTGATTAATAGTAGTCTTTATGTTAAATTTTCTCAGTTTTTCGACATACTCCTCAGGTGTTTTTGATGTATTATTTGTCATAAAATATATATCATAGCAATTAGAATATTTATTAATAAAATTTATGGTTGCTTCTATTGGTCTATTACCTAAATAAACAGTTCCATCTAAATCAAAAACAATACATTTTTTATCAAATAAAGTAAAGTTAGAAAATATTATATCTGCCATAGCAAGATCATTTAAATCATCAATTTCTATCCATTTACTTCCATTTATATCAATAGGTATAAACTCAAAAATATTAAACAATTTATCTATTGCTACCTCAAACCACAAATTAGCATTTTTGGAAATTATATTTCTAATTATCTCTTTTAAACATGGTATTACTTTCTTTGATAACTTATATAAATCAATAGATACTCCGTAAGATTCTTCTTTTTTGATTTCTTTAGAAATATGAACGATCTTATTACCTTTTACAGCTATTTTCATATTTTCTTCCGTGTAGAAGCATTTTTCACAAGCAATACAATTTTGTAAATCAGACGAAACTATAGTTTTTATAATATTTTCTTCATATATACAATCTCCATTACTAATAATAAGATCACTACTATCATTTAACTCATTAAGACAAAGAAAAAAAGAAAACATATTATTAGTTGTTAAATACTTTTCATTAACAACAAACTTAATTTTAGGATATTTCTTATTAATATACTTTTTAATTTGATCTGCTTTATATCCAATAGCTATCATAATATTTTCTTGAGGTATCCCTGCTTTCAAGTATGCTAAAATTTGATACTCAATAATTGGTATACCATTTACTTTTATCATAGACTTTGGTTTTAATTTGGTTATTGATTCTAACCTTGAACCCATTCCTGCTGCTAATATTATTACATTCATAACCTATTCCTTCTTCATTATCAATCTTTAATATGGAACATATCAAATGTTCCATATGTTATAACTATTTTTCTTCCCTTGTCGTCCATAAACCCTCTCTTATTGAAAAGTATATCCTATATATCAAAACAGTAGTTTCTGTTAGTATAACAAGAATAGCTACCGAATAGATGTTTATATGATTTGTTATAACTAGTAGTAAAAGTCCAAATATATGAAGTAATGAACCATAGATTACACTTTTATTTGCATATTCAGGATAGCCCATGGCTGCTAAAAATGAGTACCCCAATATTATAGAAGGTACTACTATTAATGCGGATATAAGCAAAATCCTAAAAACATAAATAGACTCATAATTAAAACGATTAGAAAAGAGTATTTCAAATAAACTGCCTGCAAAAACAAATAATAATATTACAATGATAAAGTTTCCAATCGTTGCAAACTTAAAAATCTTTTTAAATAGTTTTGAATTCTTTGTATTTGCAATATAAGGATATGTTGCTTGTGTTAAAGGGAAGTAGACTTGTTGTAACGCTTGATAAAGTTTTTCTGCTATTGAATAATATCCAACCATTGTGTTATTAGTAAAAATCCCTAATATGAAAACATTACTTGAGGTATAAATGGATACAGATACTCTTGATAAAAAAAATTGTGAACTATCTATAAATTGTGTTTTAATACTATTAAACCCTGGTTTGATAAATTTTATATCAAAATTTTTTGAAATAATCCATAAACTTAAAATTCCCGAAGATATGAAACCTAATGAATTAAGCAAAGGGACTTTCCAGTAATCTTGCCAATTTTTCACAAAAATAAAAATTGTTAAAGTAAATAACCCTTTTGCTAAAATATTTAAAAAAGTGATATATTTCATTTTTTCCATCCCTTGAAAAAACCAAATAGGGAATAATGTATTGCCAACGACTATACCAAAAGTCAAAAAGTAAACAATCCAATCATTCCTAAATCTTTTGAAAGTTAGAACTATTATAGCTAACAAAATAAAACTGATAAAAGTTAACATACACTTAATAAATATAACAGAATTGAATATTTCTTGAATTTTATACTTATTTGCTCTATTTATTGCAATCTCTCTTGTAGCGGAAAGATTAAAACCATAATCTGTTAAAATTTGAAAATATACTATTGTTGCTGTAGCAAATGATAAAAGTCCAAACTTTTCTATTCCAATTACT
>JACVJA010000059.1 GCA_015661035.1 Candidatus Calidifonticultor daggyaiensis
TTATTTTATAAATTAATTTAGATTTATTTTATTTATTTTACCAATGTTACTATTTTAAATTTTTTTAGCAATTGTTTCTAATTATCAATATTTTTAATTAGTCTATATATTTAATTAGTTAATTAAATGATATATAATCATTTTAAACCGTGCTAAGCGGGGAGCTAGCGGTGCCCTGTACTCACAATCCGCTATAGTGAGGCTGAATTCCAGGCAGAGGTTTATAAAGGTAAGAATAGCGTTTAAGTAAGTAGCGATGAAAGCTTGGTCTTGTGCGGCGAAGGGCTACAAACTCCGTCAGGTCCGGGAGGAAGCAGCGGTAAGTAGATTGCTTCGGGTGCCACAAGGTTACCGGGCTGGAGCTAACTGCTTAAATGGCTCTTGTTTTTATAAATCGAAGTCTGGTGCACGGTCTGTTCTAAAATTAATTATCGACAAAATTAATTATTACTGGTATTAATTTATAATTTATAATTTTATATTTAAATGTTATGAGTTATATATCTTTTTACAGGAAACACAGGCCGCAAAAATTTTCTGATATAGTTGGTCAAGAACATATAATTCAAACTCTGCAAAACTCTATAATAAAAAATAAAATTAGCCATTCGTATATTTTTTGTGGTCCAAGAGGTACTGGTAAAACTTCATTAGCGCGTATTTTTGCGAAAGCTATTAATTGTGAAAATGGCCCTGCTAAAGAACCGTGTAATACTTGCGCAAATTGTTTAAGTATAACTTCAGGTGTTAATGTTGATGTTATAGAAATAGATGCTGCTTCAAATAGAGGTATTGATGATATTCGTGAGTTAAGAGATAAAGTTAAATACTTGCCAATAAATTTAAGAAAAAAAGTATATATAATTGATGAAGCACACCAAATAACTGCGGCTGCTTCGAATGCTTTTTTAAAAGTTTTAGAAGAACCCCCAGAACATGTGGTATTTATTCTTGCAACAACAGAACCTCATGAAGTTATATCTACAATTATGTCTAGGTGTCAAAGGTTTGATTTTGAACCAATACCTGCTGCAAAAATAAAAAATAAAATTAATGAAATTGCAAAAAGTGAAAACATAAATATTACAGGATCTGCAATTGAGTTAATAGCAAAGCATGCTGATGGAAGTTTAAGGGATGCTAATGGCATACTTGAGCAATTAAGTTCATTTAAAGATAACAAAATTACTGTTGATGATGTTTCTTCTCTGTTAGGTATAATTGATTTTGAAATACTTTTTGAGCTTACAAATATTATTTATGAAAAAAATTTTAGTCAGGCTATTTTATTTATTCATAGGGTTTTATCGAGTGGACTTAATTTAAAAATGCTAACTATTGAGTATCTAGAACATTTATATAATTTATTTGTAATTAAGAATTATGACAGGCCTTTTGATATTTTAGATATAACTGATGAAGCTAAGGAACGTTATTTAAAACAAGCAGCTTTATTAACAACAAACGAGTTGAATCATTTAATTAATAATTTTACTGACCTTTTAAATAATATTAAATATGGTGATAATGTTAAAGTTTTTTTTAAGACTGCAATTTTAAAAGCAGTTGAAGCAAAGCAATTATTAAAGCCGCAACTCTCTGGAAAAGAATTAGATGCAATAGGTAATAAAAATGTTGCCATGAAAAGTAATGAAATTAATTTGACAGAAGATAAAACTCTTAAAAATACTAAACAGAATAAAGAGGGTAATGATATATTGGAATTTAAAAACAAGACAAACATATTAAATAATCAAGAAAATAATATTAAAATTGAAACTAAAAATAATTTAAATGATGATGCTTTTAAAGTTTTAGAAAATAAATTAAAAAACAACTGGAATGAGTTCTTGATAAAGTTAAAAAATAAAAATATCTCGATTCATGCAATGTTTATTGAAACTAGGGGATTTATGATTAAAAATAATACCTTGATTTTTTATTTTGATTCAAAAAAAAAGTGGCATAAAGATCATTTAAGTAAAATCAACAATTTAAAAATTATACAAGAAGTTATAAATTCTTTAATTGGAAATAATTTAAAAATTGCTTTTGAATTATATGAAATAGATGAAAATAATAATAATAACTACCGCTTAGATATTGAAAATGTCAATAAAAATGATATTAATTTAAATAATTTTAATACTAACATTAACAGTACTAAAACTAATTTAGCAGAAAAAGAGAATTCTAGAATAAAATTAGAAAACATAAGTAATATTAAAGCAGAGAAGAATAATTATAAAAAAGAAAATGAAGGTTATAAAGTAAATAGCGAAAATAACGTTAAAATAGAAATAAATAATGGTGAAGATGATATATTTGAGTATATTGAAAAAAAATTTAAAATTACCAGTGATAAAAAAATCATAAAAAATTGATTTATAAAAAACCAATAATAAAACCATTAATTAATATTAAGACTATTTTTTAATTTGTTTATATTATATGACGTAGGAGTAAAAATGAATTTTAATTACCAAGAGATGCTAAAAACTGCAAAGGCTATGCAAAAACAAATGGAAAAAATTCAAGAAGAATTAAAAAATACACAATTTAGTGCATCTGCAGGTAGCGGTGCAGTAAAAGTTAAAGTAAATGGAGAACAAGAAATTTTAGAAATAAAATTAAATAACGAAGTAGTCGATTTTAATGATGTAGAGATGCTTGAAGACATGATATTAGTTGCAGTTAATGATGCAATAAGTCAATCAAAGGCTGAAGCAAAGTCTAGATTAATGGGGTTAACGGGCGGAATTAATATTCCAGGATTTTAATTAATTTTTTTATAAATAATTAATTTTTATAAATAATTAATAAATTACTAAATAAATAAAATATCTTTTTTATTATAACCATTATTTCTTGGTATTTTTATAAAATTATTATTGCTTTTTTTATTTATTACTTAAAATATTTTATTATGAATTAATTATAACTTATTATGGGTTTGTATAATAAATATTTAGATAATTTAATAAATGAATTTAAAAAGTTACCAGGAATTGGACCAAAATCTGCAAAACGAATTGTTTATTGGCTTATAAAACAGCCTGAGAGTGAAATTGAAAAGTTTTATTTATCATTAAAGAATTTAATAGGAAATATAAAATTTTGCTCTATTTGTTTTAATTTATCTGAAAAAGAAATTTGCAATATTTGCAGTAATCAAAACAGAGAAAAAAATAAAATTTGTATTGTTGAAGAAGTAAGTGATGTTGCAATAATTGAATCTACTGGTCAATATAATGGTTTATATCATGTTTTAGGTGGTTTACTTTCTCCAATTGATAATATTGGTCCTGAAGAGATTAAAATACCTCAGCTATTATATAGAGTAAAAAATAATAATATAGATGAAATTATAATAGCATTAAATCCCACAGTTGAAGGAGAAAGCACAGCGTCATATATAAAAAAGATATTCAGCCAATTAAATATAAAGGTTACCAAGCTTGCAATTGGACTTCCGGTTGGTGCAAAT
The DNA here is from genome assembly GCA_015661035.1 of Candidatus Calidifonticultor daggyaiensis. Classification (GTDB taxonomy): domain Bacteria; phylum Actinomycetota; class Humimicrobiia; order Humimicrobiales; family Humimicrobiaceae; genus Calidifonticultor; species Calidifonticultor daggyaiensis. Next base: position 3,488 of record JACVJA010000059.1, read on the forward strand.
TTAGAGTATGCTGATGAAATAACTCTTAGCAGAGCTTTAAGTGATAGAAAAGAATTTTAAAAATAATTTTTTTATGATAAAATTCAATAATTTTTACTTAATTAAAATTCTTAAAATTATTTTAATATAGAAATTTAATTAAAGGAGATGTTTTTTAATGAATAAAAATCAAAAAATGCAATCAATGGATGGTAATGGTGCTGCTGCTTATGTTGCTTATGCTTTTACAGATATAGCTGCAATTTATCCTATCACACCTTCTTCTACAATGGGGGAATATACTGATGAATGGTCAGCATATTGCAAAAAGAATATGTTTGGACAACCTGTTATGGTTGTTGAGTTGCAATCAGAAGGGGGAGCTGCTGGTGCCATACATGGTTCTTTATCTGCTGGTGCACTTTCTACTAGTTTTACAGCATCACAAGGTTTGTTACTTATGATACCAAATATGTATAAAATTGCTGGTGAACTTTTGCCAGGGGTATTGCATGTAAGTGCAAGAACAGTGGCTACCCATGCACTTTCTATTTTTGGCGATCATTCAGATGTAATGGCTTGCAGACAAACAGGCTGGGCTTTACTTTGTTCTGGTTCAGTACAAGAAATTATGGATTTAGCAGGTATAGCTCATTTAAGTGCAATAAAATCTAGTATTCCGTTTTTGCATTTTTTTGATGGTTTTAGAACATCAAGTGAAATTCAAAAGATTCATGTAATTGATTATGAAGACTTTAAAAAATTAGTAGATTTTGACTCTATAAAAAGATTTAGAGATAAATCTTTAAATCCCGAACATCCATTTATAAAAGGTACAGCTCAGAATCCGGACATATTTTTCCAGGCAAGAGAATCCCAAAATAAATTCTATGATGCAGTGCCAAATATTGTACAAGATTATATGGAAAAAATATCAAAATTAACTGGAAGACAATATAACTTATTTGATTATTACGGTGCACCAGATGCTGAAAATATAATTGTTGCTATGGGTTCTGTAATAGAAACTATTGAAGAAGTAATAGATTATGAGATTAAAAAAGGTAAAAAAGTTGGACTTATAAAAGTTAGGCTTTATAGACCATTTTCTACCGAGCATTTCTTAAAAGTACTTCCAAAATCAGTAAAAAGAATTGCAGTTCTTGATAGAACAAAAGAACCTGGTTCTATTGGAGAACCATTATTTGAAGATGTGAAAGCATTGTTTTATAACGAGGACAAAAAGCCATTGATTATTGGTGGAAGATATGGTCTCTCATCCAAAGATACAACTCCATCACAAATTAAAGCTGTTTATGATAATTTAGAAGAAGATATGCCTAAAGACAGGTTTACTATAGGGATTAAGGATGATGTAACACATTATTCCTTGGAGATTAAAGAAACTATAGATACTGTACCTGAAGGAACAATAAGTTGTAAGTTTTGGGGTTTTGGTTCTGATGGAACTGTAGGGGCAAATAAAAATTCTATAAAAATTATTGGCGATAATACAGATTTATATGTTCAGGGTTATTTTGAGTATGATTCTAAAAAATCTGGTGGAGTAACTATCTCTCATTTAAGATTTGGTAAAAAGCCTATAAAGTCTACTTACTTAGTTTATAATGCTGATTTTATTGCTTGTCATAACCAGGCATATGTACATCAATTTGATCTATTAAAAGGTTTAAAAGATAATGGAACATTTCTTTTAAATTGTGAGTGGAGCGAAGAAGAACTTGAGGAAAAATTACCTGCAGATATGAAAAAATACTTAGCAGAGCATAATATTAATTTTTATATAATTGATGCTACAAAAATAGCTCAAGACATTGGTCTTGGTGGTAGGATAAACGTTATTATGCAGTCGGCATTCTTTAAACTTGCAAATGTTATTCCTTTGCAGGATGCAGTTAATTATATGAAAAAGGCAGTAGAAAAAACTTATGGGAAAAAAGGTAAAGATATTGTTGACATGAATAATTTAGCTATTGATAAAGGAATAGAAGCTCTTATAAAAGTAAAAATTCCAGATTCATGGATATATGCTAAGGAAATAAAAGATGTAAATGAAGCTCAAGAGCCTGATGTAATTAAAAATATTTTAAGAGTTGTTAATCGACATGAGGGTGATAGCATACCTGTTAGTGCGTTTATTGGTAGAGAAAATGGATTTTTTGAGTCTGGGACTACTGCTTATGAAAAAAGAGGGATTGCAATAAATATACCAGAATGGCAAAAGGAAAACTGCATTCAGTGTAATCAATGTGCATATGTTTGTCCTCATGCTGTAATTAGGCCATTTTTACTTGACCAAGAAGAAGCATTGAAAGCTCCAAAAGAATTTGAGATGCTTGATGCAAAAGGTAAAGGTTTAGAAGGCTTAAAATTTAGGATACAAATTTCATATTTAGATTGTACTGGTTGTGGAAATTGTGCAGATATTTGCCCAGCAAAAGAAAAAGCTCTAATTATGAAGCCTTTTTCAACTCAAGAAAAACAAAAAGAATTATGGAATTTTGCGTTGACTATAAAGCCTAAAGAAAACTTAGTTTCTGATGATACAATTAAAGGCAGTCAATTTAAACAGCCTTTATTTGAATTTTCAGGAGCTTGTGGTGGTTGCGGTGAAACACCTTATGTTAAACTTTTAACACAGCTTTTTGGCGATAGAATGATGATTGCAAATGCTACTGGTTGTTCTTCTATTTGGGGTGGTACTGCGCCTTCTATTCCATATACTAAAAATTCACAAGGCAAAGGTCCTGCTTGGGCAAACTCTTTATTTGAAGACAATGCAGAATATGGATTTGGAATGGTTTTAGGTGTGACTCAACTAAGGGATAGAATAGAAAATTTAATGCTTGAATTGATTAGTCTTGATATTGATCAAAAAATTAAAAACGTATTAAATGAGTGGATAGAAAATAAGTTAAATGCAGAAGGTAGTAAAGAAGCGTCAAAAAAAGTTCTAGATGTTTTATCTGTAAAACAAAATAATCCTAAAGCAGAAGATTTGAGGAATGAAATTTTATTATTAAAAGATTATTTAATTAAAAAATCAATTTGGTCGTTTGGTGGTGATGGATGGGCTTATGATATTGGGTATGGTGGGTTAGACCACGTACTAGCTGCAAATAAAGACATTAATATTTTAGTTTTGGATACTGAAGTGTATTCAAATACAGGTGGGCAATCATCAAAAGCTACTCCTAAAGGTTCAGTTGCAAAATTTGCGTCTGCAGGTAAAAGGGTTAAGAAAAAAGACTTAGGTTTAATTGCTATGACATATGGTTATGTTTATGTTGCACAAATTGCTATGGGTGCAAATATGAATCATACATTAAAGGCTATTAAAGAAGCTGAAGCATATAATGGGCCATCTTTAATAATTGCTTACTCGCCTTGTATTAATCATGGAATAAAAGCTGGTATGCAGCATTCACAATTAAGGGAAAAACAAGCAGTTGAATCAGGTTACTGGCATTTATATAGATATAATCCTGAACTAAAAAGATTGGGCCAGAATCCATTTAAGCTGGATTCAAAAGAACCAAAAGAATCATTTAGAGAATTTTTAATGGGTGAAGTTAGATATTCTTCTTTAATGCAAACATTTCCCGATATAGCAGAAAAGCTATTTACTGAAGCTGAAGAAGAATCAAAAGAAAAGTATAAAATTTATAAAAGCTTAGATGAAGGAAAGATTATACTATAAGTTTTGTTCGTACTATAAGCTTTGTTTATTCTTTATTATTTATAAAATAATATATTAATTGTAAGAAATATTATAATTAAATATTAAGGTATTGTAGTCAATTAATTAGAATAAAAGTAACAGAAAGTTTTTTTAGGAGAGGGGTTATTGCTTGGCAAAAAATATAATAGTAATGAAATTTGGGGGCACCTCTGTTGGTGATACTGACAAGATAAAAAATGTTGCAGCAAAAATTGTTAAAGCAAAAGAAAGCGGCAATGATATTGTGGTTGTTGTGTCAGCTATGGGTCATACTACAGATGAGTTAATAGAGCTCTCTAGAAAAATCACTAAAAATCCTGATAAAAGAGAAATGGACATGCTTCTTTCAACAGGCGAGCAAGTCTCCATTTCTCTTGTTTCAATGGCAATTAAAGAAAAGGGGTATAATTGTATATCGTTAACTGGAGGCCAAGCAGGAATTTTAACAGACAATGTTTTTACAAATGCAAAAATTTTAAATATTAATATATCAAGAATATTAAAAGAATTTAAAAACGGTAATATTGTAATAGTTGCAGGTTTTCAGGGAGTTACAGAAAACGGCGAGATTTCAACT
>JACVJA010000060.1 GCA_015661035.1 Candidatus Calidifonticultor daggyaiensis
TATATTTTTTTTTGAATCAGTTAAGTTGGATGTAAAATGAGGTTCAATAATAATATTTTTTATTTTAATGCTGTTTACCTTTTGATAAGGAACATAAGTTTGAGGAACACGCAAATAACATTCAAGCTCTTTTAAATCAAAATTGCTTTTATTCTCAATTTTACATTCAATCTCAATGTTAAAATTGTGTTCTTTTAATATTTCTATAGGAATTTCTTTTTCTATTATTTTAATTTCAACCGTCTTTTTATCAATCAGTTCTCCATCAGAAACTTCAAGCGATATAGTATAAAACCCTTCTTGGGGAAAAACATACATCAATGCATCGCTTTTTTCAGAAATAAAAGAATCTTTTAAAATTTTTTCATCAACTTCTTGATTATTAATTATCCACCTATATTTTAAATTTTCGCCTTCCGGATCATAAGAATTTACTGCTGAAAAATATACTGGTATTCCCTTGGTAAAATAATAAACTAGCCCACCCTTTACGTCCGTATTTGAGCCACTGGAATTTAAATTAATAGCATTAGCATCATTAAAAGTTTCAGCTTTATCACCAAAAACTTCCAAAAAGGCAACAGGCTTTTGATTTTTCACAGGCTGATCCTTATTGCTTTGTACAAGCATATCTTCGCCAGGTGCTTTTTTTTGTAAGGAAACAATTATTAAACCTTCAAAACCATCTGCAATATAACCATAATCACCACTTATCGCTATATCATAAGAATTTCCTGCAGTACTTAAAAAAGCAGCAGCAGCAGGGTTTTTAGGGTCAGAAATATTTATAACACTTAAACCGCCTTCATTATTAGAAATAAATAAAAAATCATCTTTTTTATCAAGTTCCCAAGCTCCTCCAGGCAATAAACATTGGCTAATAGGCAATGGATTTTGCGGCTCTTTAATATCAATTATTTGCAGCTTGCTATCTTTATAATCATCAATTTCACTGTCATATTTACTGCTTGAAAGATAAGCATAATCTTTATCAACAAGAACTGACCATGAATTTGCAAAAGCTTCACATTCCCCGACAACTTTTGGCTTTTTTTTATTAGAAATATCAACAACAAAAAAACTACTTTTATCTAAATATTCTTTTTTTATAAAGTCATAATAAGTTGAGTTTATATAGGCATAATCCCCGTAAATATCAATACCATTTGGCTGCCCATTAATTTCGCAAAAACCTGCTAATTTTGGATTTTTTTTATCACTAATATCAACTATCTCTAAACTGCTTTTAATATAACCAGCAAAATAATTTGTTGTATTTAAATAAACATAATTTCCTTCAACAGCCATCCCCTGAACAGACTTTTCTTCATTTGTGCCTGAAACATAATCACTAATTAATTTAGGAGACTTCTTATTTGATATATCTATAATTTTAAAACCACAAATGCTGTAAATCTTAACTGTTGATTCCGTATTTTGATTATCTGAATTAAATCCATTTTCTTGGTTTTTTTCTTGATCTGATGGCAATATCCAATCTGTATAAGAAACATAAACATAATTTTCTTGAAGCAAAACTATATTTGCAGAATTTATGTTACTTAGCTTCCCTATAATTTTTGGGTTTTGTTTATCATGAACATCAATAATAAAAAGAGTTCCAAGGTCATTTGTAAGATAGGCATAGCCTCCAAAAGACTTTACATCTATTGCTTGGCCTGGAATTTTTAATTTTGAAATAATTTTCAAATCAGGAATTAGAAGGGGGGTTGATTTTTCTGGAACAGTATCTTTAGTTTCAAAATCACTTTTTGAATTGCTGTCACTGTCTCTTTTAGTTTCTAAATTAGGCCAAAATGACCCTATACTAAAATCTAAGCAACAAGAAGCCAAAAAAGCAATTAAAATGCCCGAAGTAAAGCATATAAAACTAATTTTAATTAATATTTCTTTAATTAACTTTTTCTTGTCTGTTGGATATTTTTTATTTATCTTAGCTTCAAGTAAGTTATTCCTAACAAATTGATTTTTTTTTATTAATAAATTATTCATTAGCTTATTTTTCTATTTTTAATAAACTTTCTATAGTCTTACTCCACAGTATGGACAAAAATTAAAATCCTCGTTTATTTTTTTACCACAATTAATACAAGTATCTTTTTTGGCCGTTTTAGGAAAAGAATCCTCTTTGTAATCTACAATTCTGTCTTTGCCAATTTCATTTTCACTAATATTAAAGGTTTTTATCAATAAATTTAAGATATAAGCTTTTTCCTTAGTAAAGTTTCCTTCTAGCTTAAAATTATCAAAAATTCTTATATACATATCAACAATATCTTCTTTTTCAAACTTATTTAATACCTCTATTTCATTAGGCATAAGCTCTTTATATATCAATATATTGTCTTCTATCTCTTCAAATTTCTTATCCAGAAGCTCATCACACCTTGAACAATATATTGAATCAGTTTCTTCTTTTATTTCTTTTCCGCATTCTGCACAAACTTTAACCATGTATCCTCCTATCTTTTATGATCATTTATAAATATTTAATAATTTAAGTAATTTAAACCAACAATTCTAACAAGCTCTTTATAAATATCTACCATTCCTTCAGTATCAAGCTTGCAGTAATTATGCAGGTTTTCTCTTAACTTTTCTATAGTTTTTTCTCCACTTTCGCTTTCCTGTTCTATTAAATAAAAATTTTTTATTTTTTTTATTTTTTCATCTAGTCCACACTCTGCCAAAAAATTTTTCCATAAAAAAGATTTTTCTAAAAAACTTATGCTCGCAATATCACCATTTGCAATCTCTAAATTTTCATAACTTTTATATGTCATTGCTGGCAAAACTTTTTTTACAGAAGCACTGCCATTTTGCTTTTTATTATAATAATAAAAATTTCTAAATGGCTCATACAAGTCTACAATTTTTAAAATTATTGCCTCTATCCAATCTTTACTAGAAGGATCAAAAATAATAAGATCTTTTAAAACAGATTTTTCAAAAGACTCATTATAAACTATTACACTACCAGTAAACTCAGTTAAGGGCTCATTTTGGGTAGTAAACCCAAATCTTTCTTTAAGGTTAGATATTAGTTCTTTTCTCGGGTCATCCTTCCCTGAAGCAATATAAGAGAAATGTAAAAGCTCTGAATCGGGTTCTGTTAAGATATGAATAGAAAACTGAAATGGAATATTCTGATATGGCCTTGTGCTTTGAATTATTGGAATTGGAGAAGAAAAAGTTTCAAAATCCAAAAAATAAATAGGAAATTTTATTTTTTTCAGAAATTCACCTATAGATTTTTTATCAATATAGCTTTTTGAATTTTTTACACATTCAATTTGAATTTTTTGCTTATTATTAATTCCATTAAAACTAGAAGGAATATCTGTTATATATTTTATGTTTTTCTCTAAAAGTTTATTAATAATCTTTTTATTTATTGAGTAAAGATAATATATGCTGTCTTTACTTACATTTTCCCAGCATTTTTGTTTTAATGGACAATTAAAAGGACTATCACAGAATTTACCAACTCTATCCTCTGGGTCTTTTTGACTATCTGTGTAAATAAAGTCTTCATCACTTGCTATTTTTATCATTTGCTTTAAATCATTTTTTATATGCAGACAAATCTTTTCAGTCTCAGTTGTTATATCATTAATTATAAATAATTGATTAATATCTATTTTGTAATTTCTTTCATATTGATTATTTATATACATTAGGTAGCATTTATTTATTTTTAAACCAGCATTTTCATAACAATATTTTTGAAAAGCAACATCACAAAGATTTATATCTTTCACACTAGTAGAACATTTAACCTCAATGATATCCCAAGCATCACTTCCAAAGGGCAGAAGTATATCTGCCCTTGAATAAACATCATAGAGCTCATTACTATATAAAATACCTGCTTCAAAAAGAGGCTTACGTTCATACAGTAATGTCTTTGTTTTTTCTAAATTTTTTAAATAATCATTCTCATAGCCTACTTCAATTCCATCAGGAAAGCATTTTTTTGCAAGCTCCCCAACAATATGGCCCAAAATAAAATTAAACTGAGCTCTTTGATCATGCTCAGGTATGCTTTTCCTCTCATTTATATAATACCAAAAATATTTAGGACATTGCTTATAAATAAGATAAGAAGATTTTGAAAATGTCTTTCTCTCAAACATTTACCTAAAAAATTTTATGCAATTTAATTTTAATATAAATAATCTAAATTATTTTTACTAGATATTGTTTTCTTATGGCTTTTAGCTTAACTTTTTTTCTCAAGTTCTAAATAAAGTTTGGCAAAATTTATACCTAATATTTCCTTATAATCTTTATGTAAATATTTTTTTCTTAGATTATCCATAGCTTCTTCTAAGCTTGTATTATTTATCCCATTTTTCCTGCAAAGATAAGCCTCAATAAAAGCAGCTAAATCATCAGCTGCTTTTACAAGTTTGCCATCTCTAAAATTATTATCTTCAAATTCATCCTCTGTATACATTTTAAAATTTAAAAGCCAGCTTTTAGGTAATAACTTATAGACTCTTTTATCCATTTCTTTTTTTTCATATTCCTTAATTAAATCATCAAGTCCTTCTACAGATTTTTTTATAGGATTTATAATATCTCTAGTTAATACTTCAGGCAAATCATGGAATAATCCTGTAAAAAAATTATTTACAATTCTTTCTCTGCTAACCTTAGCAATATGTGAAAATAAGTAAGAAAATATTGCAACTATAAGCATATGGCCTAATACAGAGGTTTTAGGAACTCTATAAATATGACTCCATCTAACTTGAAATCTTAACTGTCCACAAATATTAATAAATGAAATTAAGTTTTCTGAACTAAGAAGAGCCTCCATAGCTTTTAATTTTTTATATTTCTTTTGTTGGATCTCTATGCTTTTTTTTATTTCCTTGACCTGATAACCGTTTGGATTAAAGCGCGATATTAAATCAAATTCCCATTTAGTTATATAAAAATGAGCAGCTCCAATTATTTGTCTGTTTAAATCAATGCTTTCATTACTAATATTTAAATCTTTATTATTAAAAATGTTAATGTCTTTAACTTCATTAAATTTTATATCTTTAGTAGCTTTAATATTTTCTACATCTTTAATTTTATTTATAGGGCTTTTATAGTAGTTTTTACAAATTTCATAAGAACCTAAAATATAATTATAAAACCTATCACAAAAGTCTTGTCCTAAGTCCTTTATATATGGGAATATACTGCTATAAACCCATTCATTTAGTTTTTTATATTTCTCTTTATCTTTTTTTATTTCATAAAAAAGCGGTGGCTTTAAATCAGTTAAAACTATGCGTTGAAGAAATTCAAAAAACCCATATTCTATTATTTTAATCCAGTCAATTTGATTAACTTTGGTGCTTGCATTGGTGCTTTCATTGATGCTTTCATAATATTTTCCTAGAACATAGGCAACAATCATTTTATGAGCTTGTTTATCAAGTTCAGCAATGTCAAAAGCACGTATTTGGTCATTCCACCTTTGCATGCTTGCCGCTTCATAAACCTTTAAAAGCAGATTAGTTGAAATCATATTATACAAATAAAAATAATATTAATAAAAATAATATTAAAATATAGCAATAATCATGGCTTTTGTTTATAATTAGCAATATTTTTAATAATAAAAATATAAATAAAGTATTTATTATTTTATGAAAACAAAATCCATAAAATCCATATTTTCTAAAATTGCAATAGCTTTAACTACAAAAGAAATATACGAAGACAAAAAATTAATTAGGCTTTTATATAAATACTTTTTAATAGGCTTGCTCATTAGAATCATTTTTATGCCATTTGTGTTTCAACGAGACCTTCTTTCCACTTACCAAAGAGCAGCTACAGCAATTTATAATAAAGACATTTTTTATGGTTTCTTTCAATTTTTAACAAATTTAATACATATAATTTATCTTTATATATTAAAAATTATTTCTCCAGTTGTAAATAATATATTTGGAGTTTTAATAGAACAAAATACCTGGACATCCTGGATTGCTTTTAACAGCAATAATTACGTTTTTACTATTTTATCCTTATTTAAAATTCCATACCTTGTTTGCGATATAATTTGTATGTTTTTGATTTTAAGACTAGCATATGATAAAGAACCTGATAAAAAACTTTTAGTTTTTAAGTATTGGATTTTTAACCCATTACTAATATTCGTTTCTTATATATTCTCAAGACACGATATTATTGCAATACTTGTAACTCTTATCGCATTATTACTTGCAAAAAAAGAAAGGAAGTACTGGGCAATAGTAATACTTGGAATTGCAGTTGTGCTCAGGTTTTTTCCAATTCTATTATTGCCTTTATTCATATTTTATTTAGTAAAAAGTAAAAAAGATTATTTAATATTAACTTTAATTGGTTTATCTGGACTTTTGTCCTTAGAGTTCTTAACCTATTTCTTCCTTAAAAGGAGTTTGATATTTTCACTTTTAAATACCGAACACTTCGATTTTTTATTATTCCCTAAATTTGATTTACTGCCTGGTTCTCACAGTGGAATTTTTATTTTTTTAGCTGTTTATACATTTATAATTTTAAGTTTTCAAAATTTAAAGAATAAAAGCTTTGACTTGCTCTTAAGTTATGGGGCAATAATATACTTAGCCTATGTAGGCATATGTTATTTTCATCCTCAATATGCATTATGGACAATACCATTTCTGGCTATTTTTTTTATTAGAAAAAAAGCACTTTTTTATTTTAATTGGATACAATTCGTTTTAATTTTAATTCTTCTTATTTACTGGGGCGATTTAGTTACTAAATTTCTATTTGCCCCAATAGATCATAAGTATTTTATCTACTTAACTGGAATAATTCCTATTATTGAAAGATTTTACGATTCAGCAAAATTTGTAAATATTTTTAGGAGTATCTATGCTGGGGTATCTTTTTGGATGATCTATTTAATATTTAAAGAAAATAGGTCATTAATAAATACCAATGACTTATTAGAATATAAGTAAAAAATGTAAAAATGATATAATAAAATAAAAAGTTATAAAAATAAGGAATGAAATTTTTAACTAAAATAAATAAAGTTTTTTACAAGATAAGAATTTCTGCCAATATTGCTGCTGAAAGCATTAAAACTGTAAAATATAATTCACTAATATTAATTTTGTTATTTCTTATTTTATTACCTGTTCTTATTGCTTTCTTTTTTACCGGATGCAGCAGATTAACTTATATACCCGGTGCAAGTTTTGGATATTTTATCTGGAATGAAAATAATAAAATATATATTGATTGGAGCTCAGATAGAAAAGATAATAAGTTTGAAGGTTTTATATCAACTGACGGACAAATTTTAGATGTTACTCCAAGGAACTTTGAAGATGATGATAAAATCGAAAAAACAAATAAAAATATAAGATTTACTGCATCTTTAAATAAAGAAGATTACTCTGATGGCATAATTTTATCATTAGAAAATTACACCTATATTAATTTTGACTTAAAAATCAACGGTTCCTATGACCTATCAAGAATTCATCTAGGCAGCTTGTTAGAAAATCCCAAAAATAATATCTTTAGCATTGACAAAGATTATTTTCAAACATTAAGCGAAAAACCCTTTTATAAAAAACATCCATTTGCTGAGTTCTTTAAAAAGCTTTATATAAATAAATATTTTACTCTAATTTTTTTTATAGCTATAGGTATCATAATTATTGAAATCT
>JACVJA010000061.1 GCA_015661035.1 Candidatus Calidifonticultor daggyaiensis
CATTTACGCAGAACAAAAAATAAAAGCAACTATAAGTTTAGGTGCTACATCTTTTCCTGAAGTAAATGTAAATCAGGAACAAGATTTGATAAGCATTGCTGATAAGGCTTTATATATTTCCAAAGAGTCAGGCAGAAATAGAAGTACTGTTAGATAAGTTAACTTGAACTAGAATGTTTAGATAAAAGCCTCTATTAAGATTACTCCTTGGTTTAATAATTGTTTAATAATTAAAAGAAAACTACTGCATTTCTGCTAACTAATATAAACACAGAAGGAATTATTACCATAGATATTGTAAAGATAGCAAGGATAGTAATTAAAAAAACTGAAAGTTTTGATGCTTTGATTTTTAAAAGGGAGCTGTCGCCTTCATATCTAACAAAATACATGTGTTTAATTATATTTACATAATACCAAAGTGATATAACACTTGTTATGACACCAATTATTACAAGCCAAGTTAAATTATTCTCTACACCAGCTTTAAAAACAAGTAATTTCCCTAAGAAACCAGCAAACGGCGGCAAACCTACCATTGAAATCAAAAATATAATCATACAAATGGAAATAAAAGGATTAGTATAACCAATTCCTGCAAACGCTTTTATTTCTTCAGAATGCCTGGTTTTTTCGACCAGCATTGCTACTGAAAATGCACCAAGATTCATTGCTATATATGCTAATAAATAAATAAAGATTGCAAATTGTGCGTCAGTATTTGCTGAAGAAAAGCCAATTAATATATAACCGGCATGTGCAATACTTGAGTAAGCCATTAGCCTTTTAAAATTTTTCTGCGGTAGGGCCATCAAATTTCCAATTATTACACTTAATAAAGATAGCAGCACTAAAAATAAAACTATCCATATTGAGTTTTTAAATCCACTAATGCCCACATATAAAAATCTTATTAGGCCAGCAAAAGCTGCAATTTTTACAATTGTTGTTATTAAAGTTGTAATAATTGTTGGTGCACCTTCGTATGTATCAGGAGCCCACCAGTGAAAAGGCGCTGCACCAATTTTAAAGGCAAACCCAACTAAAGATAAAATTACACCAATTATTAAAACATAGTTATTTTCCAGTAAATTTCTATTAATTATAGCCCTAGCTATTTCTTTTAAATTAATTTCTCCAGTAGCACCATATACTAGCGAAAATCCATAAACAAGTATCGCAGTAGCCAATACTCCTAAAATAAAGTATTTTAGTGAAGCTTCTTCAGATTTTTCATTCATTTTTTCATAACCAGCAAGAATATAACTCGGTATACTTACAAGCTCAAGAGAAATAAAAAGCATTATTAAATCGCATGATGCACTCATTAACATCGCACCAATAATTACCATTAAAATTAAAAAATAAAATTCACCTAAATGCCTTTTGATGTAAATACTCCCCTTAGAATATGAGAAAGTAAAAACAATAAATATTAGAGATGATGTTAAAATAAAAATCCTAAAAAAATTTGAAAAATTATCAACAACAAAAGAATTATTAAAGACTGAAGATTTGTTGTAAAAATTAAAGACAAAAACACTAACTAAAGATATAAAAATTCCAAATACCGAAATGGGTGCTAAAGCTATGTCAAATTTTTTTCCAATAAATACAGAAAGCAATAAAATTAACAACGCAAAAAAAGCTATTATTAGTTCAGGTATAATATAAACGATATTAATTGACATTATTGACATATTTATCCTCTTTTATTTTTAAAAAATTTCTTTAATTTGAAATTTTCACACTATAAAAGATTGGTAATAATTTAAATTCTATTTCACATTTTTATACTCTTTTAGAACTTTTATATTCATTTAATACTTATACAAAAAATACTTATACGAACTAAAACTTACATATTTAAAATATAATTTACTGAATTATTTATAATATTTAAAATTGGTGCAGGATAAACTCCAACTAAAATTATTATTGCAATCAAAGGAGCAAGTGTTATAAACTCAAGCCAACTAAACTTTTTTAAATCATGCAACTTTTCATTAGCATTACCAAATATAACCCTTTGCAGCATCCATAAAAGGTATGCTGCACCTAATACAATTCCTAAAATTGAAATATAAACCATTACTTTTGCAAAAGTACTGCCTTTGTTAAAAGTTCCAAATAAAACTAAAAACTCTCCCCAAAAACCACTTAGGCCAGGCAGCCCCAGTGATGCAAAAGATGTAAATGCAAGAATACCAGCCCACAATGGTAATTTATTTGCAAGTCCACCCATATCTTCAATTAATCTTGTATGAGTTCTATCATAAATCATTCCAACAAGTAAAAACAGCATTCCTGTTATGCATCCATGATTAAACATCTGAAGTACTGCACCATTAATTGCAGTTGGTGTCAGCATTGATATGCCGAGCATAACAAAACCCATATGTGATACTGAACTAAAGGCAACCAATCTTTTTAAATCTTTTTGAATTAAGCTTGCAAGAGCACCATAAATAATCCCAATAACAGCTAAAATTGCAATAGCAGGAGACCATGACTTTGCTGCATCAGGCAAAATTGGAATGCTTATTCTAATAAAACCATAAGACCCCATTTTAAGTAAAATTCCTGCAAGTAAAACACTGCCTGCTGTAGGCGCTTCCGTGTGAGCATCAGGAAGCCATGTATGAAATGGAAACATTGGAACTTTAATAGCAAAACCCATAAAGAGTAAGAAAAATATCCAGTTTTGAAGATTTACTGCTAAATTTAAGCTATTAGAATTTGCAAGCTCTAATATATCAAAAGTTTTTAGCCCCGAATTAAAAAATATAAGTAATATTCCAACAAGCATTAAAACACTACCAAATAAAGTATATAAGAAAAATTTAATCGCAGCATACATTCTGTTTGAACTGCCCCAAATGGCAATTAAAAAATACATTGGTAAAAGCACTAACTCCCAAAATATATAAAATAATATAAAATCTAAAGCAACAAAAACTCCAAGCATTCCAGTAGTAAGCAAAAGCATTAATGCAAAAAACACTTTAGGCTTATGGTCTATATTCCAAGAAACCAGTATACCAAGAACTGTAAGAAGACAAGTTAAAAAAACCATTGGAAGTGAAACACCATCAATTCCTAAGTGATAATAAATATTAACTCCCGGCACCCACCTAAATTTTTCTTCAAACTGCATTAACGCGTTTGTTTTGTCAAAAATTGTCCATAAATAAATACTTAGCCCTAAAAGAACAAGTGAGTTAAGAAGAGCAATCCATTTTGCACTTCTTTCAAATTTATTAGGAACAACTGCAATAATAACCATCCCAAGAATTGGAAGAAATGTCAAAATGCTTAATATATTAAAATTCACTTAAAGCCTCCTGCCCTATATTCTATTTTGCTTTTTATAAAATTTATGCAGTTTAATTGATATTTACAAAAATTATATTTTTATAAAATTTATGCCCTTATAAAAATAATACCTTTAGTAAAATTTATGCTTTTTATATTATGCCTTTTATAAATTTAAAACTTAAATCTTATAATTAAGTAAATTATATAAACAGCACAAACTGCAAACATTATTATTGCATATGCTGATACATTACCAGTCTGAAGTTTTCTCAACCTTTTGCCCGAATTATAAGTTTCATTTGCTGTCCAATTAACAAAACCGTCAATAACACCCAAATCAAATAAATGAATGCCTTTTGATATTATAACTGTAGCTTTTCCAATAATATTTATAAAACCATCAATTATATTTTTATCAAACCAATTAATAAGGTTTGCAAATTTTATTCCAGGTCTAATAATTACTTTTGAATAAAATTCATCAATATAATATTTATTTTTTAAAGTAGTATAGTAAGGTTTAACATATTTATATAACCAATCCTTTGGAATAGTCTTTTTTTGATACATCAAATATGAAAGCAAAATACCCATCAGAGCTAATAAAACAGAAATTACCATTGGCATAAAATTAAATTCTGTATGCTTTATATGTATACCATTCTTAATAAATTCACCAAATGCAATATTTCCCTTTATAAATGGTGCTCCAATATAGCCTGCTATTATTGCAAATATTGCCAATATTATTAAAGGTATTGTCATAGTCTTAGGAGATTCATGTGCATGCTCACTTTTTTGGCTTAAACTGCCGCCAAATACTACAAAAACTAATCTAAACATATAAAATGCAGTTAAAAATGCAGTAAATGCGCCTATTGCAAAAAATATATATCGCCCGTTATCAAAAGCAAATCCTAAAATTTCATCTTTACTCCAAAACCCCGCAAGTAATGGAAAACCTGATAATGAAAGTGCACCTGTAATAAATGTCCAAGTTGTGGTTTTCATTTTTTTTGCAAGTCCGCCCATTTCAGTAATTTCTTGTGTTCCTGTTGCATGAATTACACTTCCTGAACCTAAAAATAAAAGTGCTTTAAAGAAAGCATGGGTCATTAAATGGAACAGCCCTGCAACATATGCACCAAGCCCTAAAGCAAATATCATATACCCTAATTGACTTATAGTTGAATATGCAAGTATTTTTTTAATATCTGTCTGAACTATTGCAATACTCGCAGCAAATATAGCTGTAAAGACACCAATTACAGCAACAACAGTCATAGCATAGGGTGAAGCAAAAAATAATGGAAAGCTTCTGCCAACTAAATAAACTCCTGCAGCAACCATTGTAGCAGCATGTATTAATGCACTTACAGGAGTAGGGCCTTCCATTGCATCTGGCAACCAAACATGCAGCGGAAATTGCGCTGACTTACCAATTGCACCACAGAAAAGCAGTATTGAAGAAGCAGTAATTACAGAACCTGAAATAAACCCTTTTTCAACCAATTCAAATATTTTTGTAAATCCAAGTGTGCCTGTGTTTAAAAATAAAAGCAGTATTCCTATCATCATTCCAACATCGCCAACTCTGGTTGTCAAAAAAGCTTTTTTTGCTGCATCACTGGCGCTTTTTTTCTCGTACCAAAAGCCAATTAAAAGATATGAGCAAAGACCAACTAATTCCCAAAATATATACATCTGAAGGTAATTATTTGCTAAAACCAATCCAAGCATTGAAGCACTAAAAAGCTGAAGATATACAAAAAATAATCCAAAACGGCTGTCTTTGTGCATATAACCTATTGAGTATAAGTGAACTAAAAAACTAACAATGCTGACAACTACAAGCATCATTGTGGAAAGCCCATCAGCAACAAATCCCATACTAATATAATATTTTCCTGTTATATACCAAACAATTTCAGTTGAAAAAGAACCTTTCGTATAAACTAGATAAACACTATAAAGCGACAATAAGACACAAATTCCTGAAAAAATAGTTGAAATTTTAGAAACAGCATTACTAAACTTTTTAAAAATAAGAAATGTAATTATAAATCCTATAAAAGGTATTAAAGGTATAAACCAAACAATTTGAGTAATTTGAATAATTTGAGTCAATTTTACCCTTTCTAATATAAAGTTTATCTTTAAAACAAAGTTCTTAAGCTTTTACCGACAAATTTACTTTTAATAATAAGTAAAAAGTTACCTCTCTACCTTTTATTACTTTACCTCTTAATGTTATATTATACTTTTATAATTAAACTTTTAAGCTTTATAGCCTTAGTTTATTTTTATTGCTTAGCCTACTTTTATTTCTAAGAACTTTTTAATAATTTCATAGCCTTTTTAACTTATTTAGCCTTTCAGAATATTTATTTTATCTACATCCACAGTTTTTCTTTTTCTATAAATAGATAAAATTATTGCAAGACCTACACCAACTTCACTTGCTGCGACTACTATTACAAACACAGCAAACATCTGACCAGTTAACTTTTCTGGTGTTAAAAATGCACTGAAAGCTATTAAATTAATTAGCACAGCATTTAACATTAGCTCAATAGACAATAAAATATGTACAACATGCCTTCTAGTTAGTACTCCATAAGTCCCTATTCCAAACAATACTGCTGCAATTGCCAAAAAATACTCCAATTTTAATTCCAACCCTGCAGAAAATTGCAATTAATAATTCACTCCTTAATAAATAAAATACCATTAATAAAAAATTATTATTTAATAAAACATTATTATTTTTTTACTTTTTATTATTAGTTTAATTATTATTTTAATATTATTTTGATTTTTATTATTTTGATTTTTAATTTTTATAGTTCTTTATTTTGTAAATTTTTTATTATCATTATTTTCTTCTGTTTTTTCTTTCATTGCTAAAACTACAGAACCAACAAGTGCAGCTAAAAGTAATAGAGATGCTATTTCAAAAGGCAAAGTGTAAGCTGAAAATAAAACTTCAGCAAACTGCTTGACTGATACAATGCTAACTTTTGAAATACTTTCTACTTTTACCTCAAGATTTATATTAAAAAACACTATAGTTAAGCAAACAAATAAAATCATAGCAGTAAAAGCTGCAAAAATTTTTTGATTATTTGAAATATTTGTCTCATCCCCAACTTTTGTTCTTGTTAGCATCAATGCAAAAATTATTAAAACAACAATTGAGCCGATATAAACAAGAATTTGCACAGCAGCTAAATATTCAGCCCTTAACATTATGAAAAACATAGCAACACATAATAATGAAGCAATCAAATAAAAAGATGAGTGTAATATATGTTTAGCTGTGATTACCATTATTGCTGAATATATTAATATAAAGCTAATTATTAAAAATAAAATAAATGCTAAAATTTTATTGCTCCTTTTGTTATTAATGTTTTATTACATTTCACTATATATTTCATTATAATATTATTGTATTAAATAATAATATATTTTATTTATATTAATTTTATATATCTATTGTTTATAATTTATCTTTACCATCATTAATTGTATTAGTTGTAATAGTATTATTTTTATCTTCAATAAAGACACTGCCCATCATTAACTCTTCTTTTGTTCTAATAAAATCTTTCCTTGAAAAGCCAATAAATTCATGCTCTTGTGTTTGTTCTAAAGCATTAAAAGGACAAACATCAATGCAAATCCTACAAAACATACAAAGCCCATAATTTACTGTATATACTTCCGGCTGCTTTTGCGATTCTTTTCTTTTAACCGTTATGCAATGCTGTGGGCAGTTTGCTGCACATATTCCGCATGCAGTACATTTAAAAACTGGCGGGTCAAGCTGTACCATTCTTAGTCTAATTAACCCTTGACCTCTTTCTGCAATTTTTACCTTACGATATGGATAAATAATCGTAACTGGCTTTGAAAAAAAAGCCCTAATAGTTGTTTTAAGTCCTTTTATTAATCCAATTCCAAACATATCAAAAAATAATATAAAAAATTTTTTAAAAAATTTTTTATTAAATTAATACATTATATTAATTCAATACAAATCAATAAAATAAAAAAATTAGAAAAACTAACAAATACTAAAACATAAAAAGTAGTAAAGTTAAATTTAAAATATATAATTTTTTTGTTGCACAAAAAACTTATATTAATATAACAAAAAATTTAATTTAATCTTAACTAATTACTCCTCTAAATTTATCAATAATTAAAACTATGACTCCTGTAACAAATAAATTTACTAAAGATAGTGGAAGCAAAACCTTCCAACCAAAATCCATAAACTGGTCAATTCTAAATCTTGGGAAAGTAGACCTAATCCACATAGCTAAAAAAATTAAAACATATG
>JACVJA010000062.1 GCA_015661035.1 Candidatus Calidifonticultor daggyaiensis
ATAGAATAAAATAATAAAATAAAGTATAAAAAAATAAGTTTATAATTTTATATTCTTGATATTAAATGAAAAATAATTAAATATTTATAAAAAAACATAAAAGTTGTAAGAATAAATTAATAAAAATGAAAATAAATACATTTGAAGCAATAAATATTAAGAAAAGATTTGAAGGTGTTGTAGCTATAGAAAATGTAAGTCTTAATTTTTGTGGCCCTAAGATTTGTGGTCTAGTGGGTGCCAATGGGTCTGGTAAAACGACATTTGCAAAAATTTGTTGTGGTTTAGTTGGAAAAGATGAAGGGTATATTAAAATTAATGGTCAAAATGTTGATATAAATACACCATTAGATGCTAAGAAATATGGCATTGTTTTAGCGCACCAAAACCTTAGTCTAATACCTGATTTGACTGTTTGGGAAAATATAGATTTAGGTCATGAGGATAGGCAAAGTTTGTTTTTTTTAAATACAAAGAAATCCCGTAACACAGCATTTAATTTTTTGGAAGAATTAACAGAAGGGGAAATTTCTATTGATGATAAAATTACAAATTTGTCTCCTTCTTACAGGCAAATTGTTGAAATTGTAAAAGCATTATCACAAAATCCTAATTTATTAATTTTAGACGAACCAACGGCAGCGCTTGAATATTTTCAAGTTGAAAGGCTTTTTAAAAAAATTCATGAACTAAAAGAAAAAGGGGTCTCTATTATATTTATTTCACATAGAATGCAGGAAATTATAAAAATTTGTGATGTTGTTTTTGCTTTTAGAAATGGAAATTTAGCAGGTTTTGTAGATTTTAATGAAAACCCAAGAGACGAAAATTTAATAATTCCATTAGTAACAGGAAAAGAGGGTTATAAGTTAAATAATATTAAAGGTTGCAAGAGAGATTTTTCGAATAAAAAGACTGTTATTGAATTGAAAGATGTTAATCTTAAATCTAAATTAAGAAATATCAATTTAAGTGTAAAAGAGGGAGAAATATTAGGCATAGGAGGATTGCAGGGACAAGGGCAAGATTATTTAACAATGGTTTTAGCAGGTGTAGTTCCAATTACTTCCGGAAAGATATATATAGAGGGTACAGAGGTGAAATTTAGTCAACCCTTAGATGCTATAAAAAAGGGAATTTATTTTATACCTGGTGAACGAACAACTGAGGGCTTATTTATGGATAGGAGTGTTTTTAATAATTTAATTTATCCCAGACTTTCTTTAAATAAAGATAGTTTCATTTTGAATTTAATAAAACTTTTTAAAATTTCTGATAATATAATTAAAAAAGTTACATTAGAACCTCCAAAGAGAGATATGATTGTTAGTAATTTAAGTGGAGGTAATCAGCAAAAAGTAGTTTTTGGGCGTTGGCTTCAATTCAATCCAAAAATTTTAGTTTTAAATGACCCAGCAAAAGGTGTTGATATCCAGGCAAGAAATGACCTTTTTAACATTGTTAAGGAGTTATCAAACAATGGCACAACTGTTATCCTGTATTCCACTAGCAATGAAGAGCTGATTAATAATTGCGACAGAGTTATTATACTTTTTGAGGGTGAGCTAGTAGAAGAAATACAGTATGATGATATTTGTCACGAAAAGTTAGTATCTTCTTCCTTAAGGGTTAAAGGAGATTAAAATGAATTTTAATAAAAAATCTGGTATTAATAACAAAATTTCTAAGGGCCTTTTTTATAAAATTTATAAAGATACTTCTTTTCCCAGCCTTGTTATATTTATATTATTACTAATAGCTAATGCAATTTTACAGCCAAACTTCTTTAGCTTATCTGTAATAAAGACAAATTTCATGACTTTTACACCTTTAATCTTAGTCGCAATAGCTCAATCAATTGTTATTATATCTGGCAGTATTGATTTTTCTGTTGGTGCTTCTTTATCTTTTTTCACATGTATGACTGCATATTTTATGAATGATAAAAATGTCTTTTTGGTAATATTTTTAGGTTTTTTAACCATAGTATTATTAAACGGACTTTTAAATGGAATTCTAATTGGTAGACTAAATTTACAGCCTCTTATAGCAACTTATTCTACTCAAGCTATTATGCTAGGGCTAGCAATGTTTATAATGCCTGTTGCAGGTGGTTATGTGCCTAAGTTTTTTTATAAATTCTATAGCAGTTTTTTATTTAAATTTATACCAGTTCCTGTCATGATTTTAATTGTTGGGTTTGTTATATGGTATATTATTAGCAGAACAGTTGCTTATAAGTATATATATGCCGTTGGTGGTTTTGAGGATGGTGCATTTGCTTCAGGGATTAAAGTTAAAAATATAAGAGTATTATCACACTTAATTGCAAGTATTTTTATAGGCATTGCTGGAATATGCTTGCTGATGCTTTCAGGTACAGGCGAGTGGCGAAACGGAACACCTTACCTAATAAATTCTGTAGCCGCTGCTTTGATTGGAGGTGTTTCCCTAAGAGGCGGAAAAGGTAATATTATTGGAGCTATTTTTGGAGCCTTAATTATTGGACTATTAAACAACATAATATTTTTTGCTAAGGTTAGTTCTTATTATCAGATTTTTGCTAAGGGTATGATTATACTTTTAGCATTAAGCTTAGCTTCTATTCCAAAATTATATGAAGCAAAATATAAAATTTAATTAGTACATAATTTGAATTGGGGCAGTTTTATTATGAATGAAAACGTAAAAATTAATAATTTTAATATAAAAATTAAAAGTTTTTTTAGAAGAGTTTTTTTAGATAAGGTAATAATAGCTTATTTGCTTGTTTTGTTATTATTTGTAGCAGGTGAAATTTTTTTAAAAGGGTTTTTAACTTTTTCACACGTAATGGCAGTATTACAAGCTTCTTTTTTTGTTGGTATTATCGCACTTGCCCAAACATTTGTTGTAATTTCAGGGAAGGAAGACTTTGATTTATCAGTGGGAGCAACCTTAACAGTTGGAGTATTGTTGGGTGCAGCAATTTTAAATGGGAAAAACACAAATATTTTTTACGCATTGATTGCTGTATTAATTGCAGGATTCATTTTTGGAACAATAAATGGCCTAGGTATTGCTTATTTAGGTATTTCTCCTCTTATAATGACTTTAGCACTGGCAATGGTAATTGAGGGTATTTTACTTTTTGTTACTAAAGGTTTCTTATATGGGAAAGCATCCAGCGTTTTGGAATTAATAGGTAAAGATTTTTTAAATATTAAACTTTTTGGTCATCTTTTAAAAATTCCTTGGGTAAATATAATTTGGCTTGTATTACTTTTACTATCGGTATTAATTTTAAATAGAACAAGGGTTGGTTTAGTTTTAAGGGGCGTAGGTTCAAATATTAGGGCAGCAGAATTATTAGGTGTTAGAGTAAAGATGGTTAAAACATTAGTTTATAGTTTTTCTGGAATGGTTTCAGCATTTATGGGGTTATTATTATTAGGGTATGTGGGTACCCCAAATATAAGTTTGGGACTTGGTCATAAAATAAATTACCCAATGTTATCGATTATTGCGGTAATTATAGGTGGTATTGGTGGTGGTCATGGCAGTTATGTTGGAGCAGTCGCTGGTTCAATATTTGTTGTTACTTTAAATAGTATATTAACTACTTTAGGTTTTGATGATGGTTCAAGGATGGCTATCTCTGGAGTTGTGCTATTAATTTTATTAATTGCATATACTAGAAGATCAAAAAATATTTAACAAAAATTAGTAATTGTTTAAGCATTAAACTGATTTTTTAACTTGTTTATTCTACTTTTTTCTTATATTTTAATTTTAAATTTTAGTTTAATAAATAAGTAAACTAAGTTTATTTATAAATAATACAATTTTTAGTAGAAATTATACTAAGTTTTTTTGCAACTAGTAAATCTATTTGATTTTTATAAAATTTAAAATTTCTGCTAGGAGGTTTTATGAGTGATACGATGGAAGAATTGTATAATTTAAGATTAAAAAGGTACAAAAAAGCTATGTTAAATGAAAAACCAGATAAAGTGCCATTAAGAGTTTTTGCTGCAGAGTTTTCTTCAAAATATGCTGGCTTCACAGTTCAAGAGGCGACTTATGATTATAATATTGCATTTGAGGCAGTTAGAAAATGTGCAAAAGACTTTAACTGGGATGCGACTGTTCTTAACATGATTTATGTTTGGGGTGGCATAATTGATGCTTTTGGCCAGAAGTATTATAAATTACCAGGTTTGAACTTACCTATAAACACAGGTTTTCAATATTTAGAACCACCTGATGAAGAGACTACTTATATGCATGAAGACGAATACGACTTATTAATAGAAAACCCTACAGAATATCTTATGAACATATGGATTCCAAGAATATCAAAATATGTTGTAGCTCCAGGAGAGAGAAATAGCTATATTAATAATGCAGCTTGGTTAAAGGGTGGAATTGCAATGATGAAATATTTTAATGATTTTGGAAAGGCAGCAGAATTATTAAAAAAAGAATGTGGAGCAGTTAGTGCAATTTGTGGGATTCTAAAATCACCATTTGATGTTATTGCAGATAAGCTAAGAGGTTTTAGGCAGGTTTGTATAGATGTCTTTAGGCAACCAAAAAAGGTAGAAAAAGCTTGTGAAGCTCTTATGCCTCATTTATTCCAGAATGCCCTTATTAGTTCTGACCCAGAAAAGAATTTACCTGTTTCGATATGGCTGCACAGAGGAACTTTATTTAATAGGAAAATGTATGAACAATTTTTTTGGCCTACCACAAAGGAAATAATTACTAATTTATGGAAGAATGGTATTCAAACATTATGGTATGCAGAAGGTAATTGGGATCAATGGTTAGATTATACTTTAGAACTTCCAGAAAAAAGTATTATATATCATGTAGATCAAGGAAATATTTTTGATGTTTACAAAAAAATAAATGGTAAATTTGCGATTTCTGGTGGGGTACCAAATGATATGCTTGCTTTCTCAAACCCTGAGGATGTAAAGAAGTATTGCAAAAAAATTATACTAGAAGTTGGCAAAAATGGTGGATACATAATGGATGCTGGAGCAATAATTATGAGTGATGCTAAAGCTGAAAATATAAAGGCTATGACAGAGGCTGTTGAAGAGTTTGGTTATTATTAATTTATTTATAATATAAGTATATTTAAAATAAGTAAGTATTATATGTAAAGTAATAAATAAAATGATTAAATTCCTTTTTTAAGTAAAGGATTTCATAACTTATTTTTTGTTATTAATGATTTTTTTTGAATTATTAGTTAAAGGGGGCCCTTATGAATAAAAAATTTGATGAAAACGAGCACCAAAATGGAATAAATCCTAATCCTGGTGAGTTAATACCTTGGGAGCTAAAAGAAAAAGAAGAGGAAATTGTTGGTGATAAAGATATAATAAAGGAACAATGGTATTCGATTGAGAAACTAGCTTATCGTTTTGTTTGGGCAATAGTTACCGATTTTTAGTAATTTTAATAATTTTATTTGTAAAAGTTAATTGTTCAAATAATTATTTTAGTTTTTATTTAATAAATTTTTTAAAAGTTTTTATAATTTTTATTTTTTATTTATTATCTAAGGAGTATCTATGGAAATAAAAGACGATTTAAGTTTAGCTTTATCTTTATTGGATGAAAAGAAAGTTGATAAGATTGTGAAAGAGAGGATTGAAAACAATATACCTGCTCTTGAAATATTAAAAAATCTACAAGATGGATTATTTCAAATTGGGAATTTGTTTGAAAAGGGAGAATTATTTGTTCCTGAACTCATATATGGTGGAATGATAATGAAAAAGCAAATGGACTTATTAAAGCCTCTTCTTAAAGGCGAGAATTTTGGTAAAAAAGGCAAAGTAGTATTAGGCACTGTTTATGGTGATATCCATGATATTGGTAAGGATATTGTAAAAACTCTTTTAGAAGGCGCTGGTTATGAAGTAGTTGATCTAGGAACAAATGTAAAACCAGAATTATTTGTAGAATCTGCTAAAAATAATAACATTAGAATTGTTGGTTTAAGTGCACTTCTCACTATTTCTTTTGAGTCTATTGCAAAAACTGTGGAAGCTTTTATAAAAGAAGGAATAAGAGATAAAGTAAAAATTATGGTAGGTGGTGCACCTGTAACTGATTTAGTTGCAAGAAGCACGGGGTGTGATTTTTATGGCAAAGATGCTTATGAAGGTTTGAAATATGTTGAAAATTTTTATAAGTCCTAAATTACATAATATTTTTTAAGTAAGGAGGCAAAATTGCAAATTGGTGTTTTTTTATTAATTAAGCCTTTTTCGGGAATTGAAGACCAGTTGAGAATTGCTAAGAGCATGGGCTTTAACTGTGCAGATATTACAGATACTAATAGCGGTGGTAGTATGTTGGGCACTGCTGGATTTAGCCCCACAATTAGCTTGGATGATAATCCATTTGATATAAAAAGACTATTTGGCAAATATAATATGAAAATTTCAACTATTTGTGCTCATGCAAATTTATTAGATCCTACTAAACCTAGTAGATACAGTACGCCTGAGATAATGAAAGCAATAAAATTTGCAGCAGCGATAAACGTAACTGATGTTATAACAACTGAAAATGAACCACATACAGAGTGGGCAAAGAAATTAACTTTTGAACAAAAAGCATTTGTTATTGCAGAAAAGCTTTTTGAGCCTGTCAAATTTGCAAATGATTATGGTGTAAGGTTGTTAATTGAAAATCATGGGCCTGTAACTGATAAAATTGAAGGCTTAAAATTAATTTTTGATATTCTTGATAATCCAGAATCATTAGGTATTAATTTAGATACTGGAAATAGCTGGCTCGGTGGGTCTGATCCTGTTGAAATTGCAAAGGTTTTTAAAAATAAAATTTATCATGTTCATTGGAAGGATTTAGGTACTGATTGGCTACCATTTAGAGGAATAAAATATGGGGCTGGTTTTTCCAATATTGCTATTGGTGATGGATTAATTGATATTAAAGGTGTATGCGAAATATTGAAAGATAAGGATATAGAGTATTCTACTTTAGAAATAGTTGGGGACAAGGAAATTTTTGAAAAAAGTATTAATTTTTTAGCCTCTTTTGGATTTATTTTATGAATTCTATTTTTACTTTAATTTGGTGTATCTAATTTTTTTTAATTTTTATATAATAATTTAGTAAAACAAATAATATTCTAAAAGTTTATTACTATTTATTATTCTTTAGCATTATTTAAAGCATTTAATCAATAATTTTTTATTATCTCTATTTTTGAAACTAAGTTAAAGATATTAACTAAAATAACTTTTATTTGATTTAAAAGTTATTTTTGATTATAATAACTACCACAAACTTTAATTTTTTGTAATTGAAAAGAAAGATTTACCATTTTGCACCATAAAGAAAAAAGTTTCACTATTGTAGTTTTATCTACTGCAGAGTCAAAAATTAGAAAGTTTAAAATCAGCTATAATCTCTTAAGGTTTATTTTTATTTGTCTTGGGATTATTTTAATTTTCATTTCAGTAATAGTATCAAATCTTGTTATTTTGCGAACTCATTTAAATAATAAGATTGTTGAGCTTGACAGGTTAAAAGAAAAAATTACTTATAAAGAAATAGAATTAGCTAACTTGCAATCTAAATCAGAAGAAATTAAAGTAAAAGCAAAGATATTGGAAGATTATTTATCACAAGT
>JACVJA010000063.1 GCA_015661035.1 Candidatus Calidifonticultor daggyaiensis
AAGTTTTGGATTTTTTAAATCGTCATCTTGGGTATTTTTTGGAATTTTTAAATGCAAATATGCTAAATCTGTAGCAACCCTACCTTTTGGAGTTCTTTTTATAAAACCTAACTGTAAAAGATATGGCTCATAAACATCTTCAATTGTATCTATCTCTTCACCTATTGAAACAGCTATTGTTCCAACTCCAACTGGACCGCCATTAAATTTGTTAATAATTGTTTTTATAATTTTTTTGTCAATTATGTCTAAACCTTTATCATCAATATCTAGTTTATTTAATGATATTTCTGCAATTTCTTTTGTTATTTTTCCGTCACCACTAGTTATAGCATAATCTCTAACTCTTTTTAAAAGTCTATTTGCAATTCTTGGAGTACCCCTTGAGCGACTAGCAATAGCATAAGCTCCTTCATCATCAATTTCTAATTGAAGAATTTTTGCAGAGCGTAAAATTATTTTTTTTATGCTTTCTATATTATAATAATCAAGTCTTAAGTTTACACCAAATCTATCTCTTAAAGGTGGTGCAATAAGTCCTACTCTTGTAGTAGCACCAATGATTGTAAAAGGCGCAATATCTATTCTTATAGATTTTGCTGATGGTCCTTTTCCAATTATAATGTCGAGCTTAAAATCTTCCATAGCAGGGTATAGTATTTCTTCGATTATTCTATTTAATCTATGCATCTCATCAATAAATAAAACATCAAATCTTTCTAAATTTGTAAGAATGGCAGCAAGGTCTCCAGCTCTTTCAATTGCAGGTCCGCTGGTTACTTTAAAATTAACCCCAAGTTCATTTGCAATTATTTCAGCAAGACAAGTCTTTCCCAAACCTGGAGGACCAGATAAAATAACATGGTCTAAAGGCTGATTTCTTTTTTTAGCAGAATCAATAAAAACCTTTAAATTATCAATAAGCTTTTCTTGTCCAATAAAATCATTAAAAAATTTAGGACGAAGATTTTTATCAAGTTCTTTATCTTCATTACTATAACGTGGATTTACATAATCATAATCTTTTTTATAATCATAATCTTTATCAAAATTCTTAGAATACATTTATTTACTTTTCAGTATATTATATTTTTATTATTTTATTATTATATTTTCTTTAAAGCTAATTTTAAAATTTCTTCAGTTTTCTTTTCTAATATATCTTCAATATTTAATTTTTTTAAAACCTCATTTATTTCAAAATTTGTATAACCTAATGTTTTTAATGCTTCTCTTATTTCAAATATTTTTTCGTTCTCTACAAAATTAAAACCAATAGTTTTTTCTATTAGCTGTTCATCTTCTATTTTATCTTTTATTTCTATTATAATACGTTCAGCCAGTTTTTTACCTACTCCAGGAATCCTTCTAATTAAATCTACTTCTTTATTAATTATAATCTTTTTTAATTCAGCAACAGAATATATAGACAAAGCACTTAATGCTATTTTTATTGAAATACCAGGTACGTTAACTAATTTTAAAAAAAACTCCTTATCTTTTACGTCCAAAAATCCAATTAATTTAATTTCATCTTCTCTTATATAAGTATGTATAATTAATGTTGCAACATTATTTAAGTTTGGCAGTTTTTCATATGTTTTACCAGATATTAAAACTTCAAAGCCTATTCCATTAATGTCAATGACTACAAATGAGGGTTTTTTTTCAATTAAATTACCAGTAATTTTTGCAAACATAAATATAAAATTAAAAAAACTCTAAATAATTAAAGATACGTTTATTAAATAACTATACTTATTTTATAATAATATCAAATGTTAAATACTTCTTTAGCTAAAATTTATCTTACTGTAAAATTTTTGATTTGATGCATGACAAACAGCAATACCCATTGCATCCCAAGCATCATCTATAGAAGGGAAAAAACTGTCCTTTACTTTTAAAATCATCTTTAACATATACTTTATTTGTTTTTTTGTAGCTTTTCCATATCCAACAATTGAATTTTTAACCTGTAAAGGAGTATATTCATAAATATCAATATCCCTATTAGTGGCCGCCAGCATTACAACACCTCTTGCAGCACCAATTAACATAGCTGTTTTTGTATTAACATTAAAGAAAATATCCTCAATTGCCAAACAACTGGGATTATACTCCTCAATAAACTTATCTATTGAAAAATATATCTCTTTAAGCCTTTTGCATAAAGGTAAGTTATTCTTGGTAACTATACAATCACTTAAGACTGCCATAAAATTATCATTTACAACATCTAATATTGCTACTCCTGTAGTTTCTATTCCAGGATCTACCCCAATCACTCTGATATTATCTCTTCTATTACCTATTATTGGATTTTCATTATTCATTAACATTATCCTACTTCTTGCAATATTTCTTCAGTTATTTCGATATTTGAATACACATTTTGTATGTCATCATGGTCATCAAGTGCATTAATTAATTTTAAGACCCTTTCTGCATCTTTTTTTGAAACTTCAACCGTAGTTTTAGGTATGTAAGTAATTTCAGCAGATTTAATTTCTATTTTTAATTGGTCTAGTTTTCTTTTCACATTCATAAATTCTGATGGGTTAGTTTTAATTTCAAACATTCCGGAATCCTCTTCAATATCTTCTGCACCAGCATCTATTACTTCAAGCATAAAATTTTCTTCATCTGTAACTTTTTCTTTATCTACTAAAAGTAATCCTTTTCTTTCAAATAACCAGCTTACGCAACCCGTTTCTCCTAGGTTCCCTCCATTCTTTGAAAAAATATTTCGAATTTCAGCAGCTGTTCTATTTCTGTTTTCAGTCATGGCTTCAACCATTATAGCTGTACCACCAGGTCCATAACCTTCATACATTATAGTTTCATATTTTTCCCCTTCAAGCTCACCCAGACCTCTTTTTATTGCTCTTTCTATGTTTTCCATAGGCATGTTATATTCTTTAGCCTTTTCAATAGCATTTGCTAACATAAAATTGTTTTCTGGATCACCGCTACCGCCTTCTCTTGCCGCTATTGTAATGCTTTTTGAAAGTTTTCCAAAAATATTTCCCTTTTTAGCATCTTCTTTTGCTTTTTTATGCTTTATTGAATGCCATTTTGAATGACCAGACATTTTTTTCTCCAATTCTTAAAAATTGATAATTAAAAACTAATAAATATAGAATAAAATTTTATTTTTAAAAAAAAATCAAGTATTATAAAAATAACTTAGTGACTTTAAAAAATTCATAACTTAAAATTATTAATTAATATGAAAAGATTAATTAAAATTTATCATATTCTTTGCTTTTTTAATTATATCTAAAAAGTAATAATGTATCCTTAAATCATCAGTAAGTTCAGGATGAAAAGCACAAACTAATACATTATCCTGTTGAGCAAGTACTGCTTTGCCATCTAACTCTGCTAGTACCTTAACGTTTTTACCAAAACTTAATATTTTTGGCGCCCTAATAAATATAGCATTAAATTTCCTATTATTTTGACCTTTTATCAAAATATTATTTATATCTATATTATTATTTGCAAATTTTTTAATATTTTTATCTGCATCACTATTTAAATTTTTTACATTATAATTTAACTTACTATCTATTTTTAATTCTATTGCGTGTTCAAAACTATCAATTTGTCTTCCATATGCATTTCTATCAACACATATATCTATTAGACCTAAACCAAAATTAAACCCTACAATTTCTTTTGCTAAAAGAATTAAACCTGCACATGTTCCAAAAATTGGTTTATTTGATTTATAAAAATCATAAATATGGGTTTTAAAGTTATATTTTTCAATTAATTTTATTATTGTTGTGCTTTCACCTCCTGGTATAATTAACCCATCTATAAGAGATAACTGTTTTGGAAGACGAACCTGTATAGCTTTAGCACCACACCTCTTAACTGCTTCAATATGTTCTCTAAAAGCACCTTGTAGCGCTAAAACGCCTACAGTTAAATCTGAATAATCATAATTTGGCTTTTTTAACAAAGTACTATAATTATTGTTATAACTATTGTTTTCTTTAATTTTTTTTATTAATAGATTTGTATATTTTTCATTCATAATATTTTTTAGAAATTTACATAAAAGATTTTTAATACTTTATCAAAAACTATAAAGTAAATATTAATTTTATACTTTCTTAAACCTTTATTATTTTATATTCTTACCAACCTCTATTTGAAATTGCTTGACTAGGATCCATTCTTCCAACACTAATTCCTGCCATAGGAGATCCTAAACCTCTTGAGACTTTTGCTAATATTTCTGGATCATTATAATGAGTTGTAGCTTCAACAATTGCATTTGCCATTTTTAAAGGATTTTCAGATTTAAATATACCAGAACCCACAAAAATACCATCAGCACCAAGCTGCATAATCATTGCAGCATCTGCTGGTGTTGCAATTCCTCCAGCAGAAAAATTTACAACTGGCAATTTTTTATTCTCATGCACATATAATACCAATTCATATGGTGCCCCTAATTCTTTTGCTACAGTCATTAGTTCTTCAACAGGCAAAGATGCAATTTTGGCAATTTCATCTTTAATTGTTCTTAAATGCTTTACTGCTTCAACTACATCTCCTGTACCAGCTTCTCCTTTAGTTCTAATCATTGCTGCACCTTCCCCTATTCTTCTTAAAGCTTCTCCTAAATTAGTAGCACCACAAACAAAAGGTACTTTAAAATTCCATTTATTAACATGATATCTCTCATCTGCAGGAGTTAAAACTTCACTTTCATCAATATAATCAACACCAATAGCTTCTAAAATTTGTGCTTCTGCAAAATGGCCAATCCTACATTTTGCCATAACTGGTATAGACACAGCATCCATAATTTTTAAAATAATTTCCGGGTCTGCCATTCTTGCAACTCCGCCTGCAGCTCTAATATCTGCTGGAACTCTTTCTAATGCCATAACTGAAACAGCACCTGCTTCCTCAGCAATTTTAGCTTGCTCAACAGTTGTAACGTCCATTATAACCCCACCTTTTAACATTTCTGCAAGCCCTGACTTTACTTTTATTGTCCCTTTCTCCATTTTAATTCAACTCCTTAACAAAAAATTTATTATACCCTTTAAATTTATTAAACTCTATAAAACTAAAGATTCTGTAAAAATTTTACTACAATAATATATAATATAAATAAACCAAAATTAAAACTTTTGCTTTTTAAAACCTAAAGAAAATCGTATATTACTTTTTAATTTCTTCAATTATTTGGCTTTCTTTTTTTAAACCAATCCCTAATGCCATTTCTTCCAATCTTCTAATTCTTTCTTCAACTGGAGGATGTGTTTCAAAAAGACTACCAAATAAACTCCTATTGGTTTTTCCAAAAGGATTTGCAATAAACATGTGTTCATTAGCATTGCTTGCAGTTTTTACTTCACTATACAAACTAATTTTTTTTAATGCATTTGCCAATCCAGCTGGATATCTTGTGATAAGAGCTCCACTTGAATCAGCAAGGTATTCCCTTTGTCTGCTAATTGCCAATCTAATTATCATTGCTATAAAAGGAGATAATATAATTAACAAAATACCTATCATTAAAAATATTAAATTTAAAATTCCACCAGAATTTTTATTAGAGGACCTTCTTGAACCTCCGAATAAAAAGCTTCTAAAAATAATGTTAGTGATAATTAAAATCATACCAACAAGAACTGCCATAATTGTTCCAAGCAATATATCATAATTTTTAATATGCGAAATTTCATGAGCTATTACACCTTTTAATTCCTCATCATTTAAGTTATTAATTAAACCCCTAGTTAGGACAATAACTCCATTTTGAGGATTTCTACCGGTAGCAAAAGCATTCATCCCACTTTCTTCAATTATAAAAATCTTAGGTGTTGGTATTCCTGCTGCTATAGATAAGCCCTCAACCATGTAAAAAACTCTAGGATCTTCATCTCTTGAAAGCAATCTAGCACCAGTTAATGAAATTACAATTTTATCACTATAATAGTAGCTGCTAAAACTTAAAATCAAAGAAAAAATAAGGGCAAAAATCATCAAAATTATAGAAAATCCTCCACCTAACCCAAATCTATAATCAAGAAAATAGCCTAGTGCAAAACCAAAAGCTGTTATAAATATTACAAACATTATTATAATAAATACTGTTTTCCGTCTGTTGCTGAGGATATACTTGTACATTTTTTTTATTCACCTCTTTAAATTCATTTGCACTATTTAAAATACTTTAGTATGCACATCCTTTTTAAAAATTAAAATCAACATTCAAATTAAAACCTTCAACTAAAATACATTATTTATTTTTTACAAATATTATTTATTAACTAATTTAATTAATTTTTTACCAATCAATTAAAATTTTACTTTAACAGGTTCTCTAATCTCTTTAGCTAAAGCTTCTTCTATTTCAAAATAATCTCTTGGGGTAAATTTAAACCAACCAGCAAAAATATTTCCAGGAAAGGTTTGAATTTTTGTATTATATTGCAATACCGAGTCATTATAAAATTGCCTTGCATAAGCAATATTACTTTCAATTCCATTTAATTGCTCCATTAGCCTTGTAAAATGCTGATCTGCTTTTAGATTTGGATATTGTTCAGCAACGGCAAATAAAGACTTTAATGTTGAAGTAATCATATTTTCTGCTTTAGACTGTTCGCTTACACTTTTTGCTTCAATACCTAAATTTCTTGCCTTAATCACTCTTTCTAAAGTTTCTTTTTCATGAGCAGCATATCCCTTTACTGTTTCTACTAAATTTGGTATCAAATCATATCTTTTTCTTAACTGCACATCTATTTGAGACCATGCATTATCAATTCTGTTTCTTAATGTAATAATACTATTATAAATACCTATACCTATAAGCAAAAAAATAACTAACAAACCAACAAGAATAACAATTGGCAGAATAATTGCTGCAAGCATAACAACCTCCTTATATAATTTTTTTTATTTTATTAATTTTTTATATTATTCTATTTTTTATATTATTCTATATTAGCTGTTAATATTGTATTTATTTTATTTTAAATATTACTTAGAGTTTTACTATTATAAATCCACTTATAAATGCATCTTTATAAAATTATATTAATTTTAATCCTGTTTTACTATTTTTAAATTATAACATATTAAACATAGAAAAAATTTAAAAAATGTCAAACTATTTATTTTTACACATTAATTTTTTTATGGTATATTTCAATTTATTATTAATTTTGTTATTAAATTTTACATTTTATACATTAAAAATTTTTTTAATATTTTGTTTAAATTTTTTAAAATCGGGAGGAATTGATGAGCAGCAATGGCGGTAATATCAGTGATAATTGTTCTAATAAAAGAGTAATTGGTCTTGTTTCTGGTAATGGAAGTGGAAAGACTTCACTTTCTGAATGTTTTTTATTTAACAGCGGCACTATAAATAGATTAGGTAGAGTAGAAACAAAAAATACTGTGTCAGATTATAGTCCACTTGAAACAAAAAGAGGCTTTTCTATTAGTTCATCAATTATGCAATATAATTATAAAAACGTTCATGTAAATTTTATTGATTCACCAGGATATATTGATTTTATAGCTCAAGCACTATCTACTATAAAAGTAGTCGATGGTGTAATATTGACTATTGACGTTAAATCCTGCATTCAAGCTGCCACA
>JACVJA010000064.1 GCA_015661035.1 Candidatus Calidifonticultor daggyaiensis
AATTTTTTATATTTTTCATTTGGTTTTATAACTTAACCAAAATGAAGTAAAGGAGTTTTAAAATGGAAAAAGATATTAAAAACAAAATGATTGAAAAAATTAGAATGCGTAAATATGCAATAAAAAGGTTAATGTTTTTAGGTTTAATAATAGTGCTTCTTTCCTTTTTTACAGTGCCTGCGTTTATTTTTGCTGAAGGTGAAAGTAATAATGATAGCGCTGATAATTTAGAAATTACAGAGACCACAGAAACAGAGCAAATTTTAAATTTTGAAGACAATCAAGACAGCCAAAATAATGATACCACAAATTCAAGTGGGCAATCTTCAACTGTAGGTAGAAATAATCCAGAGGACATTGAAAGTGCAGAAAATCAGACTACAAGTGATGAACAAACAACTTCAGATGATACAAATGATGAATTTGAAGCAAATACTGCAAATATTTCAGAAGAAAATAATCCAAGTACAGATATAGTTATTAATAATATTGCTAATATTTATACTGAACTAGAAAAATATTATCCTGGGGATACAGTTTTTTTGCATGGAAGTGGTTTTAATCCTGGTGAAGAAATTGAAATTGCTTTCTATAATGCTGAAGGGAATTTGGAAAGCCTCGGAAAGGCTACCGCAGATAAGTCTGGTAATTTAATTTATAATTATCAGATATTAGGAAGCCAAAGATACACAATTGTAGCAAAATCGACCTTATCTAGCATAGAATTATCCACTGAGTTTAAAGATGATGCATGGGCAAATTATGATGGTTATGGGCCCACAAATAGGCTTGCAACTACAGGGTTAAGCCCAAATTTCTATATGGAATATTTTAATATTGATATTTACCAGAAATTGGATACAGTACAAGATAATGACATGACTGCTTTTTGTATTGATTTAAACCATTATTTAAATGTAAACAATGGTTCCACAAATGGTCATCCCATTTTTGAATGGTCCGTTGTTGACTTTGATACTTTTAATAATAATACAATTTATCAGCATAGCAGTATTGTAAATCCATTGCCTAATAAAGTTAAAGTGCTTGCGGGTGCTATAAATCGTGATTGGATTAATGCTGGAACTGGTATTAGTTGGCTTCCTAATTTAAGCAGTTATACAGTGGCAGAAAGAGCAGCAGCTTTACAAGGCGCATTTTGGCATTTAGTTGATTCTTCAAAATTTAATTATCAGAATAATTCTCCAAATGATAATGTAAAAAGTATTACAAAAACTATTCTTGATAGTATTATAAATATTCCAACAAGCATAACAGTAATTAATGAAAATGATGAAAGTGTAAATTATATTAAAGATAATGGTTCAAATACTCATAAGTTTATTGCAACAGTTAAAAATTATAATGGCGAAGGTTTAGAGGGGGTTCCAGTAGTATTTAAGCTTGTACAAACTGATTCAGATGTAGTTTATTCAGATGTAGTTATATCAGCTAATGGCTCGGTGACCTGGAAAACTACGTCTGGTACAGGAGGCATTATTGAAATTCCTATAACTTTTAATTCGCTTGTAGATGGGGTTATTTCGGGAATTACAGAAATTAAGGGTTATTTTGATATAAATGAAGATGAAAAGATGGGCACTGATTTTAAAACTGCTGGGGGTTCGATACTATGGCCAAATTGGTCAAAAAATAATTCCTTCCCTATTTATACAGACTCACAACAAATATTAATACTTATAAATTTAAATGAGTTAGAAGCATCAGCGAAAAAAGAGTGGAGACTACCTGCAGAGATAATTGTTGAAAAGACTGATTCATTAAGTGGAGCACTTGTTGATGGTGCTACGTATGGGCTATTTTTATATCAAAGTGTTGGTAGTGATGGTAGTGCTGTTTATACCCAAGCAACTGATGCATGGGGAAATCCTGTTGAAGGTAAAATAACTACAAATGGTCAAGTTAAATTTACAGGACTTGCCTGGACTAGAGACTTTGATTCTGGTGTAGCTTATTGGGTTAAAGAAATAACTGCTCCTTCTGGTTATTATCTTGATCCTTTGTATCATTATAGTGGTGGTATTCCAACAGATAGCGAGGTTCCACAAGTATCAACTTTAATTTCAGTTACAGATGATCCTATTCCACCAAGTCCACCAAGTCCACCAAGTACTCCAAGTCCACTTGCAATACCTGCAGCAACAATTGCTGTTGCGGGTTTAACTACTGCTGCAGAACCTGTAATAGAAGTACTTGGTCTTGCATTTACAGGTGTTCCTCCAGTATTTACATTTGCAGGTTTAGGCTCTGTTGCTGGGGGTCTTGGACTTCTTATAACATCATTGATAAGAAGAAAGAAAAAATAAGATATGCTAAAAAATAATAAGTGTTTTAGCTAGTAATTGTATAATTTAATAATTTGAGTAATTCAAATAAGCAGAAGTAATAAAAAGTATTAATATAATTAATATGCTATGATTTAATATAATCTGATTTAAAATTCTAAAGTATTAAGAACTTTATAACTAATATATCCCAGTAATAAAAAACTGGGATATATTAGTTTTTGAGTAAATATTTGTCTTAATATATTTATTTTTAAAAATAATTTTTTACATTTAGAATTTTAAAAAATTTAATTAATTTTCATTAATAATGATTTTTTTAATTTAATTACACTAATAGTAAATTAACCTTAAGAAAATTAGTTAGCCGCAAGAACAACAGCCTCCACCACCGCAGGAGCTAGAATTCTTATTAATAACGTTAAATCCAAAACTAGAATAGTTTTTTTTAACGTCGTTGCTGAAACAGCTTGGACATTTTATCTCTTCATTTTCCTGACTATTATCCTTATTTCTATTACCTGAAAAATCATCAAAAATATGACCACAACTATTACATTTGTAGCTAAAAATTGGCATTTTTTTACCTCCCTTAAAAATTAATTTAAATAATTTTATATAAGAATATTAGTGAATAATTATATTCTTATATTTTATTAATGTCAAGCAAGTAATAAAATTTAAAAAGATAAAGTTTATAAAACTTTAATTTAAATGCACTATTTAAGAGTTGTGTTTAAGACTACTAATAAATACTAACAAAATTAAAAATTTTTACATTATTTTTATTTTTTCTGCTATAAATTTCTTGTCAATTATTTATAAATAACTCCATTTAGCCACTGCGCTCCTGTAAGCAATGAAAGATCTTTACTAATTGAAACTAAATCAGTACTGTCTAATTTATTTATATTATCTTTTCCAACAATTCTTGTAAAGTTAGCTACCTCTTCAGTTGAAATCCTAATAAAGTTTGACAGTTTTTTTACTGATTTATCAATATCCAAAAGTTTAACGAGTTCCTCTTTATGGGTTGTTATTCCTGTAGGACAAAGACCTGTATGGCAAACCCTGTACTGTTCGCAATTAACTGCAATAAGTGCTGCTGTTCCTATGTAAACTGCATCAGCCCCCAGTGCTAGACATTTTGCAAAGTCAGAAGAAGTTCGAAGCCCCCCTCCTGCAATTAGAGTAATATTTTCTTTGACTCCAAGACTTTTTAAGCATTTAAATGCTCTTGGTAAAGCCGCAATTAAAGGTAGACCAACATTTTCTCTTACAAAATACTCGGTTGCTCCTGTGCCACCTCCAAATCCATCAATTGCTATAAAATCTGTTCCTGCTTCAGCCAAAATTTTAATATCATTTTCTATATTACCGCATCCAATCTTTGCACCTACAGGAGCTCCACCAATTTCATTTTTTATCCAGTCAATCTTTTCTTTTAACTGCTTTGGGTTATTTATATCAAAGTGATGAGCTGGAGAATAAACAGGCTCAGTTCCTTTAATACCTCTTATTTTAGCTATGACAGGATCAAGTTTTTCTGGTGGAAGATAACTTTCCCACCCTGGGTATGCACCTTGACCAAATCTTATCTCTACTGCTGCAACTCTTTTTAACCTCTCCAAATCAACATCATTTTTTACAGTGCAATATTGCCCTATAAGGTACTGAGATGCAGTTTCAAGTTCTTCCTCGAGTATCCCTCCTTCACCAGAGTTAAAAGCTATATGTAGGTCTAGGGCAACTTTTGCAAATATAAGTTTTAAGTTTTTTGAAACAGCACCAAGACTCATTCCACTAATCATAATAGGAGAGGATAGTCTTAAAGGTTTTTTTGCAGCTGGTCCTAAGATAATTTCTGTATTTACTTTGTCATCTTTTTCAAGAGGTATTTTGTAAATTTGTGCTGGAATAAAATGAATTTGGTCAAAACTATATTGGATTTGTTTTAGTGAACCCATAGATGATATAATGCTTTTGCCACTCTCTGCAATTTCCTTTATGTGCAGCATTTTATTATAAAAAGAGCTGTCTTCATTTGATTTTATTCTCCTATATAAATTTTTGCCTATACTTGATATATTTCTGTCACAAAAATAAAGTCCTTGCAATTTATTTTCAATATAAATCTGGCATCTATCACATATGCACTGATGGACTTCAATATTGCATCTGCTTGGACCTTTAGCACAGTAAAGTATTTCTCCATTGCATATTCTTGGAAAACTTAAGCATGAAGCACAAATGCATTTTGCTCTATTGTCTTCAGTATCAATTATCATTTAAACCTGCCTAAAATAATTACTAATTACTTTTCATTTCCATTTTAATTTATTTTAGCACTTTAAAAAACTATAAATTTTTATTTTTTTCTAATCTTTGTAACTTAAAAAATATAGTTAAATTGTAATTAGATGGATTTAATCTTAAATTTAAAAGAATGCATAAATTCACTTTTTGTATTCAAGATTTAAAAATTTATTGCTAAAGAATTTAAAATGTGTTATTTTAATCAATCGTGTTACTAATTAAATATTTGTGTTACTGATTAAAAGGATTTATATTAATGCAAAATGCTTGGGATAAAAAAGTTATGTTGTCAAGTTCTAAAAAAGCCTTAAGGCAATTTTTTGACTATGAATTTGCAAAATGGTATAACTTGCAGATAAAGTATAACAATTATCCAGGTCTACTATTAAACAATGTCGAAAATCTTTTAAATAATGATTCTTCTCTTCTTGACATAGGTGCAGGAACAGGTTGTTTTGCAATCCCTTTATCTAAAAAAGTAAAAAAGGTTACAGCTATAGAACCTTCTGAAAGCATGATAAAAGTTTTTAAAGAGAATATAAACGGCCATAGAAATATAAATATAATTAATAAATTTTGGGAAGAAATTGAAAATCGTGAAATTGAAAAACATGACGTTGTTCTTGCAGCTAATTCTTTATATTCAATGACACCTATTATTCCATTGTTGGATAAAATGATAGCAAATGCGAAAAAATTTCTTTGTATAATAATTACAAGCAGTTCAAAGCTTAATAGTAAATTATGGAATATGTTTAGAGACGATGTATATATATCTCCACCTAATTATTTGGACCTTTATAATGTTTTATATGATATGGGGATTTTTGCAGATGTTAAAATAATAACTAAAAAGCACTATTATTTTTATAATAATTTTACTGAGTTGTTAAATTATTGGACTGTAAGGCTAAAAGTTGATCCACTAAAAAATTTTTATCTTGAAGAGTACTTAAGAAATATTTTTAAAAAGACTGCTTTGGGTTTTTATTATGAAGAAGATAGCGTTGATGCTATTATAACTGCCAGAATTGGATAAAAATTAAACCTATATCTTTTAAAACTACTTATTAAACTAAAATGCTTAAAGTAGATATCTTTTAACTTGAATATTGCTATAGGATTTGGTAATACTTTTTCTTAAATTTTAAAATTTCTATTATTAACAAGCCTATTAAATAATTATTTATTTTTTAAAATTGGTTATAAGATAAATATTTTTATTTTTTTAAATACTCGAATATAATTTATAATTAATATTATTTAGACTTTAATAAATAACTAGTAATAAGTAATTAATTTTTATAGTCATTTTTTAATTTTATTATTTGGGGATGTTTTTTATGTCATGCTATTTTAGGTATATAACTGAAGTTTTAAATGATGCAGGTATTCAAATAACAAATCAGAATAAAAAAGATATTGATAAGGCTATACATAAAATTGTAGAAGTTGAATATAAAAATTGTTCTGAAACATGGAAAAAAGTTAAAGAAATATTAAAAGGTAAAGATTTAGCTAAAAAGGCAAAATTTGTTGAAAAACTAAGACAGGAATATTTAAAATTAGCATAAAAATTCTAGCTTTATTATTGTACTAAGTTTTTACTAGTTTTCTATTATTTATAAATTGCGTTTGAATAAGTTTATACTTTAAATTTATTGCTTAAAAATATAGAATATATAACAAAGTTAATACTTTTTATTTTGTTGTAATTATAAATCATGACTGAAATAATATCGCAAGAAAAAGTCCAAAAAATACAAAACAAATTAAAAGATATAAAATCAAAAAAAGATTTTCAGGAGTTTTTTATAGATTTAAACTTTGATTACAGTAAAGATTCCGATATAAATTTGCTTGATAACTTTTCAATACCTGCCAATCTAAAGGAAAAAATAGATTTTATAAACCTCATTAATGAATACAAAACATTCAATATTTTTTACTGCAAACTAAGAGCTGAAAATCTATACCGAAATAGGACAATTCAAAGAGATATAGCTAAAAAAATATCAAGAAGTCAGGACTGTCTGATTATTTTTGCAAACGATAGTGAGGATATCTTTAGGGTAACTTATGCAGATTTTTTAGAAAAAACTCCTAATCAAATAAAATTATCTGGATATACTATTTCAGCAGATGAAAAACTTAGAACAGCGTCTGAACAGCTTTCAAAGATTGAAATACAAGAAGATATTTCAGTACTTGAACTTACAAATAAAATAAAAAAATCTTTTGAAATTAAGCCTGTAACAGATGAATTCTTTAAAACAATTAAAAAATATATTGATAATTTATCAGAAAGTCATCAAAAACACTTTAAAGATAAGCATGAAACAAAAGCATTTGCACTACAATTTTTTAACAGGCTTCTATTTTTAAAATATATTGAAAAGAAAAAATGGCTGAATGGAAATATAAACTTTCTATCTGAACTTATTTCAAAATATTATGCAAATTATGAGACAAATAATAATGACAACATCTCTGGTATCAACACTATCAAAGATTCAATATACCAAAATCTTTTAAAACCTTTATTTTTTTATGCCTTTTCTAAAAACAGAACATATTACCCTTACAACTTACCAAAAACACTAATTGCAGAACTTGAAAGCCTACCTTATCTTAATGGTGGTTTATTTGAAAAAAATGAGCTTGATTTAGACCAAATAACAATAAGTGATGAAATAATAGATAGTGTATTTAAAGACATATTAAACAGATATAACTTTACAGTTACAGAAGCAACCCCTCTTGATATTGAAATAGCAATAGATCCTGAAATGTTAGGACTTATTTATGAGGGTATTGTAAATGAAGAAGAAAGGCAAGGCTCAGGGATATTTTATACACCACGTGTTGAAGTTGATTTTATGTGTAAAAAATCCCTGCTTCACTATCTTTGCACCAATACAAATATCTCACAAGAAAAATTAATTGATTTAATTTTTGGAGAAGATTTTGAGGAAGATATTTTATCCAGTCAAAAAAATGCTTTAA
>JACVJA010000065.1 GCA_015661035.1 Candidatus Calidifonticultor daggyaiensis
TAAATCCGCTATAATTTTATCTTCCTGTTTAATATTTTTTAATAAATTTTTTATTGCAATTCTTTCTGCAAAATCCTCATATTGTCTTAAATTTTCTTTCCAAAACATTCTATAATCGTAATTTTCATAATCTGATTTTCTTATCACTAAATTATCTCCTTTTAAAAAAAATTGGTTTAGACCTTAGCTTACCTTAGCTTATCTTAGCCTATCTTAGCTTATAAAGAAACTTAAGCTTATCATTAAAATTTATCATAGAGCAAATTTAATTAGTATTACGTCTTTATCTTGGACTACATAATCTTTACCTTCTATTCTTATTAATCCGTCTTCCCTTGCTTGGTGGATTGAGCTTATTTTTAATAGTTTATCACAATTTATTACCTCTGCTTTTATAAAACCCTTTTGCATGTCTGAATGTATTTTGCCTGCAGCTTCAATTACCTTGCTACCTTTTAAAAGAGGCCAAGCTCTAGCTTCATTTTCATTTATTGTATAAAATGTTATTAAATTTAATAAATTGTAGCTTTTTTTTATAAATTCAAGTAACCCGTCGTTTGAAATATTTAATTCTTTTCTAAATTCTATTCTTTCGTTTTCTGGAATCTCTAAAAGCTCTAATTCAAGCTTTGCATAAATTTTTATCAAATTGTTGCTGCCAATTATTTTACCTAGCTCTTCAGATATTGATTCATCCTTTTTACTGCCGCTTAAGTTTAATAAAAATATGAAAGGCTTTATATAAAGTAAATTTAACTCCTCAAATAACTTTGGATTTTTTTGTTTTAACTCTAAAATATCCTTAAAAAAAACACTGTCATTTTTAAGAGATTTAATATTTTCTAAAGGATCTATTTTATTAAGTTTATCTATTAATAAGTTAATCAACTCTAAGTTTTGGATCGCTTCTTTATCATTTGCCTTTGCAAGATTTAAATATTTTTCTTTTCTTTTAAGCAATGTTTCAATATCTGAAAGTATTAACTCAGTATTTATAATCTCTATGTCTCTTAAGGCATTAAGCTCAAGCGTTATATGAGATATATTATCATCTGTAAAACCCCTAATAACATGTGCAAGAACATCAACATCTTTAATAAAAGATAAAAATTTATTACCAAGACCTTCTCCTTTGCTTGCCCCCCTTACAAGACCTGCAACATCTACTATTTTTATAGAAGCGTAAGTTATTTTTTTTGAGTCATAGATTTTTGAAAGCTTTAAAACATTTTCATCATAAACATTTACAAATCCAATATTTGGTTCAATTGTACAAAAAGGGTAAGGGGCAACAGTAGCATTTGCTTTTGTTAAAACATTAAAAATTGTAGATTTTCCAACGTTTGGAAGACCTATAATACCAACTTTCATAATAATAGAATAAAATAAAATTACTAAAAATTACAAATAAGCTAAAAAAAAATAAAGCCCTGCAA
Source organism: Candidatus Calidifonticultor daggyaiensis (assembly GCA_015661035.1). Lineage (GTDB taxonomy): Bacteria > Actinomycetota > Humimicrobiia > Humimicrobiales > Humimicrobiaceae > Calidifonticultor > Calidifonticultor daggyaiensis. The sequence continues at coordinate 1,437 of JACVJA010000065.1, forward strand.
CTATTTTAACAAATTATAAAACACAGGGCTTTAAATTTATGTGTTTTTAAAAATAGCTATTTTTTTTTGCCTTTAGCTTTATTTTTTTTACCTGCCATCCTTAACCTCCCTCCGCCGCCTAAAAGCTTTAATAAAAAAGAAAATAATCATTTATGATATTAATTCTAAAAAGGAATTTATGCAATAATTTTTTAAATGCTTTTTAAAATTTTACAGTATTTTCAGCCCCACTATTAACGTTTTTTATTTCTTCTAAGTCTTCCGCAATGTTATTATCAACAAAGCCAACATTAGCTTCAAGCTCATCTTTTTCATCTTCATTTCTTACAACACTTTTTGCTTTTTTGCCATTATTTTTTAGTTTTATTTTATCATCATTGTTTTTACTTTTATTAACATTTTTAGTATTTAGATTTTTACCATTAAACTCTAAGCTTAAAGCAACCACATCAGCATTAATATTTAAAATATTAAACTTTTTACCCTCTTTATTTTCCCAGCTTCGTAAATTTAAATGACCAGCTACAATAACCCTATCACCTTTCTTTAAAGAAACAGCACAATTTTCAGCCAAATTATTCCAAGCAGTAATATTAAAATAATCCACACTTCCATTTTCATTCCCATTAGCATCTTTCCACCTTTTGTTGACAGCAAGACCCATTTCTGATATTGCTACACCCTCATTAGAGTACTTTAAGTCCGGGTCCCTGGTTAAATTACCTAGTAAAAAAATTTGATTTAAATTTGCCATAACTGTTCCCCTTTATTTTTAAAAACTAAATAAATATCTTTTACAATAACCAAAACTTTCATCCCATGGATAAATAACTTCTGATTTTGATTTTGCAAACACTCTTATCGGCTTTAAACCAAAAATTTTTAAAATTTTCATAAAAGCAAAATCTAAATCTTTTGAAACACAAACAATTACTTTATCATATTCAACATATAACTCTTCTAAATTACAGCCATTATCAGCTACATTTTTTTTAATTTCATTACTTATTTCTAATTTATCATTTTCAAAAAACAAAAGCATTTGTGCAGCAGCCAGGGCTGCAGAATCAGCAGCATTTTTTGCTATTGTTTTTATAGTATTAATTCTTGAAATATCTATAATTAATAAAAATATTAAAGCAAAAAAAATTACTACAAAAATAGTTATTATTGCAATATTTCCAAAATTATTCTCATTTTGTTTAATTATTTTTTTAAATATATTGCTATACATTATCTTTTAAAAATCTATTATGATTGTTTTGAATCCTATATCCTGATTATACTTCTGACTCCATTCGGACAATACAGCTGCTTTTAAGTGTAACTTCTTTATTAAAAATTAATTCTAAAAAATTTAAAAAACTATTATCATAATCATATTCTATAGAAATATTTGCATAACTTCCGACTTTTCTTTGTTCTTCTGAAAACGGGTTAATTTTTATATTTAATTTTTCTTTACACAAAGATGGGCAATTAGTGTAAATTAAATCATAAACCATTTCATTTGAGTTTGTTGTCGAAAGTTTTCTTGCACCCTGGCTTGCTGCAAAATTTAAAATATTTTGGATGTAAACTATATAACCTAATTGAGCAATAATTAAAACTGCTATTATGACTAAAGGGAAAATTAAAACAAACTCTAGAGTTGACTGACCTATATTTTGAAAAAATTTAACCTTATAACTAATAAGTTTTATTTTTTTAAACTTGCTCTCTTTAATTACAAAAATGTGGCTAAATTTAATAAAACAAGCATTAAAAACAATAGATTTTATTTTTTTTATTAATTTTATTAATTCTTTATACATTTTTTAATTTAATATAAATATAGTGTTCTGCGAAATTGCACAATTAGGGTTAGAGCATAATTTCTTGTAAAATTTTAAAAATTAAAATAATAAAAAAATAGTAAATTAAAAATGTTTAAGCAAAATTAAAAATACTTTAATTAAATTAAAACTGAACAAACTAAATTTAAGATCTTAAGACTTAATTAAAACTGCTTAAACCATTGATGCTATTTTTGCAAAAACTTTAGATATTACATCAATTATTAATGGTTTTCCGACAGCCACTAGAATTGCGCTTATAATTCCTGCTATTACTAAAACTAGCGCATATTCAATTGTAGACTGGCCTTTTTGGTTTAATATTTTTTTTATTTTACTTTTATATTTTTTATATACTCTTTTTGCTATTCCTAAAATGACTATCACCTCCTTTCTAAAAATTTTTTTAATTTTTTTTAGCATCACCTCCTTTCAAAATAAAAAACTTCCTAAAAATTAATAATTTTATTATCAGATTTAGTTTAGCTTATTCTACCTATCATACTTTTTTAACTTATACAATTTTTATAAAATTTTCTAAAAGAAACAAAAAGCTAGCCAATTCCAAGAAAACTTCCCCCAATTGAAAATATTAAAGGACCACCTGCCAATAACATGAATGCTGGCAGTATTAAGAAAACCAAGGGAAATAACAGCATGATTGACCCTCTTCTTGATTTTTGCTCCATTTTTTGAAACTCTTCATATCTTAAATATTTTGATTTTTGTTTTAAAATTTCACTAACTGAACCACCGTATTTTTCAGCTTGTATTAAAAGAAATAATAGATTTTTAAAATTATCTGTGCCTTTCTTTAAAACGAAATTATTAAAAGCCTCAAATCTGCTGACGCCAAAATCTATAGCATTTATAAATTTTTCAAGCTCCACATTAATACTGCCGTTATATTTTTCTAAAATAAGTTTTAATGAATTATAAATATTTTGCCCTGCAAGAATTGAAATATTCAACAAATCAATTACAAATGCTAAATCCTTATCAAGATTTTGACATTTTAATATTTCCACTCTTTTTAAAATTAAATCAGGAATAAAAAAGCCTAAAACTGCTAAAGTTAACCCAGCTATTATTGATAAAAACAAATCTTTAACAATAAAAAACCCAATTAAACTTAAAATTAAAGACAATAAGATTTTTATTCCTACAAATATGCAGGTACAAATGTATACTTTATCTAAAAATACTTTTTGTTTTTTTAATTCTGATAAACTTGTATTTTTTAAGTCTGACAAACTTGTATTTTGTAAATTTAGCGAAAACTTCAAGTTTATATTTTTAAAATCAATAAATTCTACAATCTTTAAAAAATCATCTCTTAATGGAAACTTTTCAAAAAATTCCATGAAATATTTACAATTTGGCAATTTAAAGTTCTTTAAAAAAAATAAGCCAATTTTAAAAATAATTAATGTATTAAAATTTAGAATGAATTTTGTTAAATTTTTTCCTAAGTTATTGTTTTTGTAATAACTGTTAGAATCGCTATAAAAATGGTTTTTTTTATACATAAATTTATTTCCTAAACCTTAAATTAATAAAGCAATAATCAGTCTAAACTAAGAATTTTTCTAATTACTACTAAACCAGTTAATTCAAAAAATGCACCAGCTAATAAAAATATAGTTCCTATTTTCGAATTAAAAAAATTAGACACCTGCAAATCTAAAACAAAAAACATAATTATAATTATTATTACAGGCATAACTGCAATTATATTACCTGAATACTTTGCTTGTAGAGTTAAAGTTTTACTATTTAACTTTGACTTAATGCTTTCCTGCAATTGTTCAATAAGATTATTTAAAATAAAAATCAAATTACCGCCAATCTTGTTGTTAATCTTTAAAGCAGTAGTAATAAGGACTGCCTCCCTAATCGAACAATTAAATGCAAATCTATCTAAGGCTATGTCAAAATAATTACCAGCTTCTAGCTCGTAGATAAGTTTTTTTAAATATTTTTTTAAAGGGTTTTCAATTAAAGCAATGTTATTTTTAAGCGCACTCCTAAGTGATATGCCTGCTCTTAGCATTATTACAATGTTCGTTATTAATTTTATCAGTTGATGTAATAAGAGGTCTTTTCTTTTAATATTTATAGACTTTAACATTTCAGAAATTACAAAATATGTAAATATTGTTAAAAAAAGGCTAAATATTATATTCTTAAAGATTAAAAACATTAAACCTAATAATACTAGATAAGATAGAAAAGCTAATGTTTTTCTTTTTTTAAAATTTATTGAATTTACAAAATCATAAATTTGTGTTAACAAAATCCCTCACCCTTTGACCAATTCTTTTAAAAAACTTTGGTTCATATCCTGTATATAAAAATTTTTCATTATGTTTTATAAAAATATCCCTAATTATTATGGCATTGTCTAAACAATCTTTATTTAATTCCAATTCTAAATAATTATTTTTATATTCGAAATTGCTTGATTTTTTAATATTTGAATTTTCTAAACCTAAAACTTCACTAACTTTTGAAATTTTTCTTTTTCCATCAGCAGTTCTTTCTAATTGGATAATTAAATTTATTGAGGATAAGATAATCCTTCTAACAGCACTTGTATTTAAATTTAAAAGTGAAATTAGCAAAATAGTTTCAAGCCTTGAAATTAAATCAACTGGGGAGTTTGCATGAATGGTTGTCATAGACCCTTCATGTCCAGTGTTCATTGCTTGTAAAACATCTATTGCCTCATCTCCTCTTATCTCTCCAACTATTACTCTATCAGGCCGCATTCTTAAAGCATTCTTTACAAGATTCTTTATTTTAATTTCACCTTTACCTTCAATATTTGGATTTTTTGCAACTAAATTAACCAAATTCTCAATATGCAGATTTAATTCTGGAGTTTCCTCAATTACAACAATTCTCTCCTTTTTAGGTATAAAACTAGATAAAACATTTAAAAATGTTGTTTTACCGCTTGAAGTACCTCCTGAAACTATTATATTTACTTTATTTTCAACACAGCATTTTAAAAAATTTAAAATGCTTCTATCTAAAGAGCCAAGTTTTAACAAATCTTCTGCTTTTAACAGGTCTTCTTTAAACTTTCTTATTGTAACAACTGTATCTGTCGTTGATACTGGCTTTATTACAACATTTATTCTTGCACCATTAGAAAGTCTTGCATCTACCATTGGATAACTCTCATCTACTCTTAATCCTAAAGGGCTGATTATCTTCTCAACTAGGTTTCTTAAGTGTTGTCTATCCTTAAAACAGATTTCACTTTTAGAAACAACTCCGTCTCTTTCAATATAAATTTTGTTAAAATCATTAATCATTATCTCGGTTATAGTTTTATCTTCCATTAGACCTGTAATTGGTCCATATTCAAAAGCTTCAAGATAAATCTCTTTAGCAATGTCAAAAAGCTTTTTATCACTTATTACTACCTTTTTCTCTTCTGCTAATCTTTTTAGATTATAAAAAATTACTTCAGCCTTCTTCTTAGGTGTTAATTTTTCCAGCATCTGGAAGTCAACTTTTTCTACAAGTATTTTTGCTAAATGGCCAGTTAGGTTATATTCAAAATCATTTTTAGTGTTTATTTTGTAATTAAAGCTGTTATCCATAAATTTAGAAAAGTTCGTCATAAAGATTTTCACAATAGTTTTTAATTGCTTGATTGATCCTTAAATTATAATTATTAACACTAAATGGACCCTTGGTATTATATAGATACTCTATATCACGATCATAAGGAATAAAAGCTTTTATAGGTAAACCTATTGAATTTAAAAACCTAAAAGAAGAATTTATAACACTAAAAGCTCTTGTATTAAATTTATTTATAATTATATCAATTTTATTTTCATTCTCTTTTAAATAAAAATTATTAAGCATTGTTTCTAAATTAAAAATTGAACAATTATCTAATCCTGATACTATCGCAATTTTATCCGATAAATCAAAAAAGAAACTATTTGTATTACTTGCAGTATTACCTATAGTATTGTTTACTGCATCGCTTTCAGTGTAGCTTTCAGTATTATTTAAGTTTTTTTTAAAAGAATTTTTATCATTTAAAAAATTAAAAAATAAATAATATTGTGGTAGATCAAACAATACTAAATCAAAAGTCTTTAAAAGAAGCTCTATGAATTTTTTAAAATAATCATCTAATTTAAAAAAAACTTTTTCATACCTTAAAGTTGGAAAGATAAGATTTAAACTATTTTCAAAACTAATAACAACTTTTTTTAATAAAGATATATCAACATCTCTAATATTATCTAAGATATCACCAAAATCTC
>JACVJA010000066.1 GCA_015661035.1 Candidatus Calidifonticultor daggyaiensis
TGTGCAAATTTTAGTGGAATTTCTCTAGATTTACTTAGAAAAATTATATCTTTGATTCTTTCAGTATGAGCTTTATTTTCTCGAATAATAATCTGAAATATTTTTCTTTTACCAGCATTATGCTTTAATAGGGAAAGTATTGTATTTATACCGTAAAGATACTCATAATTGTTCACTTTAAGATTCTCTTTTCCAGATTGTTCCTTCTTTTCTATCCTCAAGGATAATACCATAAGATTTTAGCTTTTCCCTTATCTCATCAGCTTTCTTAAAATCTTTTTTTAATCTTGCCTTTTCTCTTTGTTCAATTAATTGCTGTATTTCGGCATCTTCTAAAATAACTTCGTTGCTTTTTATTTTGAAAGCTTTGAGACCTCCCAGCTCGTCTTCAAAATGAAAACCAAAAATTTTTGAATATTTTAAAATTACTAAATAAATAATTAATAAGCATTCTTTTGAAATATACTTAATATCAAAATCAGGCTTTTGTATAATTGAATTTAGCTTTTTAATAAAATTAAAAAGAGTCCCTATAGCTTTAGCAGAATTAAAATCATCATCCATCGATAATTTAAATTCATCTTTGAACTGTTTTAAATATAAAAAAAACTTTTTCTCACTTTTATTAATTCCTAAATCTATTGTTAACATTTTTTCATTGTTTTTATTATTTAGATAAATAATAAAATTATTATTTTTTTGACTGCTTTTGTTTATTTCTTTTAACAATTTAGTAACTTTTAATTTTTCTATTACTAAATCTGAAGAAATTAAATCCTCAAAAGCATTTAAATCAAAATCTTCAATAATTTTTTCTAAATCAACTTTAGAATTGTCAAAACTTTTTCTAATTAAAAATATTAAATTTCTTAAAAAATTAATTATTTTTTCTATTGATTTTTTAGCATCTTCTAATTTATCAATACTAAATTCAAGCGGACTTCTATAATGAGTTGATAAAATATACATTTTTATTACATTAGGAGAGTATTTTTTAAGTAAATTTTTTAAAATCCAATCAGACTTTAACCCTTTTGACTTAGACATTTTTTCTTCTTTTACCTCTATCATACCATTATGCAGCCAGTATTTAACAAATTGCCCTTTATCCGGAAAAGCAGCTTCTGACTGAGCTATTTCATTTTCATGGTGTGGGAAAACTAAATCAATTCCACCACCATGAATATCAATACCATGGTCTAAGTATTTTAATGACATTGCACTGCATTCGATATGCCATCCAGGCCTTCCTTTACCCCATGGGCTATCCCAAAACGGCTCATTTGGTTTTGCACTTTTCCAGAGTGTAAAATCAATTTTATTTCTTTTAGAAAAATTATCTTCTTCAAAACTTATCATTTGATCAATAACTTGACCTGATAATTTACCATAATTTGAATATTTTGATACATCAAAATATACATCCCCATTAGAAATATATGCAAAACCATTAGAAATAATTTTTTTAATTATTTCAATTATTTCATTAATCATCTCTGTAGCTTTTGGCATAAAATCAATATTATCTATTTGTAACGTTTTTAAGTCATCTAAAAATGCATTTGTATAGCGTTGTGTAATAATATTAGTATCTACACCTTCCTCGTTTGCTTTTTTAATTATTTTGTCTTCAATATCAGTAATATTTTGAACAAATGTAACTTTATATCCTTTATATTCAAGATAATTTCTAATCATATTAAATACAATTATTGGCCGTGCATTACCAATAGAAATATAGTTATAGACAGTCGGACCGCATACATACATTTTTACAATCTTATCATTGTTAGGAAAAAATTCTTGCTTTTTTCTTGTCAAAGTATTATAGACTAACAAAGTCAAGTTATTCTCCTTTACTTTTCTAAACTCTTTTTTATACTTAAAATTTCTTTCTCAAGGCTATCAATTTTTTGTTTGTATGTTTTCAAAATTTCACTTATTGGGTCTGGTAAATTCACCCTATGAAATTCATCAGACAATACCTTTTCTCCTTTAATTTTTACTATCTTTCCGGGAACACCTACTACTGTACAATCATCTGGAACTGATTTAATCACTACAGCTCCTGCTCCTATTACAACATTATTACCAATAGTAATTGAACCAAGCACTTTAGCGCCAGCAGAAATTACCACATTATTTCCAATAGTAGGGTGTCTTTTCCCCCTTTCTTTTCCAGTCCCACCAAGTGTTACACCTTGATATATTGTAACATTATCTCCAATTTCACTTGTTTCGCCTATTACTACTCCCATTCCATGATCAATAAAAATATTCTTTCCAATTTTTGCACCAGGATGAATTTCTATACCTGTAAAAAATTTACTTACTTGTGATATCCATCGGGGTAAAAAAGGAATTTTTTTCTGCCATAACCAATGTGCTAGCCTATGACTTAATATAGCATGAACACCTGAATATGTTAGTATGATCTCAGCAGTATTAATTGCTGCAGGGTCACGCTCTTTTGCTGCTTTTACTAATTCTTTTATTTCCGCAATAATTCCCATATTTAAATGAAAAATAAAAATAAACTAATAAATATTTTTAAAAATTTTAAAATTTACAAATCAGGTTTTCTTAAAATAATAAAAAAATTATATAAGATATAAAAATGTTAAAAAAAATTTGTTTAATTAGAATAATATAACTTATTTTAAAAAATTTGTAATGCTTTCTCTACCCTTTTTATAGAATCATTTAAACCAAGTATATATAAGATTTTTTGCAATTCAGGACCATGACATATTCCAATTAAAGACGCTCTTATCGGCATATAAAAATCTTTACCTTTTATATTTAAACCTTTGCTTTTTAGTTTGTTTAGAGTTTCGTTAATTATTTGAGAATAATAATCTTCAGGCGTATTTAAATATATTTTTACAATATTTAAATCTAGTTGTACATTAGTTTCATTTATGACGCTAAAGACTTTATTGGTAATATTAGAATTCCTTATGTTTTTATTACCAAAATTTTTAAAATTTACATCAGAATTAAATTTAAAAATTAAATCTTTATACTCTTTTGTTATTATTTCATAAAAATTTTGTAAGACTATTTTTGAACTTTGCTTTTTTAGAATTTGGCAAGATTCGCTGTCATAATTTTTTATTTCTTGATAAAAATAAACTCTAATAAAATCACTAAATTCATATAGAGTTTTTAATTTTTCTTTATAAACTTTTATACATCTGTTTAATTTTTCAGAAATATAATAATTTTTAAATTTAACATTTTTTAAAAAATTATCTTTCTTTACAAATTTCATTAAAAGCTTTTTTAATTCTTCTTCATTTTTATTTCTTATATGTTGGCTGTTTATCCAATTTAATTTTTCTAAATCAAAAATAGCAGGGTTTTTAGTAATATGCTTAATACTAAACTCATTTAAAACATCTTTAATTAAAAATATTTCTTTTTTTGGAGACCAAGACAAAAGAGCCAAGTAGTTTAACAAAGCTTCACTTAAATAACCATCTTTTTTAAATTGGTTTATTGTTTTAGAACCATATCTTTTCGATAGCTTTTTTCCATCTTTACCTAAAATCATAGATAAGTGAATAAACTCAGGTATATTAAAACCTAAGCTTTTAAAAAGCATTATTTGCCTTGCTGTATTAGTAATATGATCTTCACCTCGTAAAACATGTGTAACCTGCATCTCAGCATCATCTATTACTACTGCAAAATTATAGGATGGTGTACCGTCAGATTTTAATATTATAAAATCACCAAACTCATCTGACTTAAATTTTATCTCACCTCTTAAAACATCATTAAAAACAATTTCTTCATCTATAACTTTAAACCTTATTGCATATGGTATACCAGCATTTATATTATTAATGATTTGCTTGCTTGTTAAGTTTCTACAATAATTATCATATTTTAATAATTTTCCCTCCTTATGTTGTTTTTGCTTTAAGATTTCTAGTCTTTCAGCAGAGCAAAAACAATAATAAGCCAGGTCTTTTTTTACAAGTTTTTCAGCATATTCCTTATAAATACAAAGCCGCTCACTTTGCCTAAAAAACTCATCCCAGTCAATTCCAAGCCATTTTAAATCTTTAATTATAGATTTCTCAAATTGCTTTTTTGACCTTTTAATATCAGTATCTTCAATTCTTAAAATTAATTTTCCACCCATGCTTCTTGCAGCTATCCAGTTAAATAAAGCGGTCCGAGCTGTACCAATATGAAGTCCTCCTGTTGGAGATGGGGCAAATCTAAAACAAGTTGTTCTATTATCCATTTGCAAAACCTCTAAAAAATAAAAAAATTCACATATTATTTATAAGTTGGTAATACATCTATTATTCGAGTAATACTATGCTTTCAGCTGCAGCTCCTTCTTCTCTCCCACAAAATCCTAATTTTTCAGTTGTAGTCGCCTTAATATTTATTTGCTCTTGCTTAATATCAAGAGATTTTGCAATATTTTCTTTCATAAGTTTTGTATATGGGCTAATCTTTGGTTTTTCTAACATAATAACGGAATCAATATTTATAATCTTATAGCCTTTAGTAGAAACCTTTTCTTTAACTATTGATAAAAGTTTTAAACTAGAAATATCTTTAAAATTCATATCTGTATCTGGAAAATGGACACCAATATCATTAAGCCCAGCAGCGCCTAATAACGCATCCATTATCGAATGTATAAGAACATCTGCATCAGAATGTCCTTTAAGACCTTTATAATGTTTAATTTCAACTCCACCAAGTATTAATTTTCTATTTTCAGCAAATGCATGAACATCATAACCAATACCAACTCTCATTGCTTATAACCCCATTTATATTTTTAAACCTATAAATTAAACAAATAGTTAAATCAACCAAATAATTATTAACAATTACAAAAATTTATTAGAAAAATTAAATTACTTATTATACTAAATTTATGGTTTTTTAGTTATTTCTTACCGTTTCTTTTCATTATTAGCTCAGCAATAAATAGATCAGTTGGAGTTGTAATCTTAATATTTTCATGGCTGCCAATAAATACTTTAACGACACCACCAATTCTCTCAACAAGGCTTGCATCATCTGTTGCAACAAAGCCATCTTTTATTGCTTTTTGGTAAGCTTTTATTAAGTCATCATAAAAAAAGACTTGCGGAGTTTGTGCCATACATACAAGATTTCTGGTTATTGTATATTCAATATTATAATTAGCATCTATTTTTTTTACAGTTTCATAAGCCGGAGATGCTAGTATTACACCTCTGATGTTTTTATTTAATTTATTATTTTCAATTAAAAAATCTACCAATTTTCTAATATCATCTGGTGTTATTAAAGGTCTTACGCCATCATGAACAAGAACAATCTTGCAATCTTTAGGAATTTCTAATAAAGCATTATATACAGATTCTTGTCTTGTTTCGCCACCAATAATTATTCTTTTAACTTTATCAAAGTTATACTTATTAATAATTTCTTTTTTGCAATAATCTTCAAAACCCTTTGGTATCACTATAAAAATCTGATTTAATGGCTCATATTCTTGAAATGATTTTATAGTGTGTGCAAGAATTGGCTTTCCATAAATTTGCAAAAATTGTTTATTTATATTACTTTGAAGCCTTGTACCTTTTCCTGCTGCAGTAATTATTGCTACTATCATTTATCTCCAAATATCATCTACAATAAATAGTAAGAATAGTAAATTAAAAAAACAATCACAAAAAGTATTATCTTGGAGAGATTCCTCCTTTGTAAGCATAGGGCTCATTAAAGAGGTAGTATTCCGAAAACTTCTTTAACCTATCATGTAATAAGCTGGCTCTTACTCTTCCCATACCTTGTATTTCTGATAGCTGCTCAACACTTGCGTCCATAATGTTTCTTAAATTTTTAAATTTATCAATTAGCCCCTTCATTAAATTATCAGGAAGTCTTTTAATTTCAGATATAATTCTAATGCCCCTTGGTTGAACTATAAACTCTTTTAAATTGTTTTCAACTTTATAGCCTAATATTTTTGCAATATTATCTAATTTAAATAAATCCTCTTCGCTTAAATCATTAATAAAGCTCTTCACTTCTATAGGCTTTAGTTTGTTATCATTACTTATATAGTCCTCAATTACCTTTATACTTTCATCCTCAACATTTGCCATAAGCTCTTCCATTTGCATGCTTAAAAGTCTTCCGTCAGTCCCTAGCTCATAAATATATCTTTTTACTTCTTTCTCAGTTTTTTGAACAATTGCTGCCCTTTGTAATATAGAAACAACATCATATAAAGATACCATATCTTCAATTTCTCTAATTGTTAAATTTATTAACAGATTATCGAGACCTTCTTTATATTTTGAAAGGGTTTGTAAAGCCTGATTAGCTTTTGATAATACTATTCTTGGCTCCTCGAGCATATATTTTAAATTATCAATATAAATTGTAACAACATCCCTTTTTTGAGAAATTGAAATCACAAGTGTTTTTGTCTGTTTAGCAACTCTTTCAGCAGTCCTATGCCTGGTCCCAGTTTCAGAAGTTTTTATTAGAGGGTTTGGATATAGGTGTGTATTTGCATAAAGTATTCTTGATGCGTCCTGGCTCAGTATTATTGCACCATCCATTTTTGCAAGTTCATAAAATCTTGCTGGTGTAAAACTACAACCAATGTAAAAACCCCCATCAACAATTTTTAATACTGATTCTGAATCACCAACAACAATTAATGCTCCTGTTTTCCCCTGAAGGATATATTCTATTCCTGTTCTTAAATCTGTTCCTGGTGCAATTCTTTTTAGACTATTTAATAAAAGTTCTTGGTCTTTTTCCTTCATAAAATAAAAAAAGACTTACTTGATATTTATTACTGTAGACTCCATTTTCTTAATATTAAACTGTAATTGGCTATCATTTGAACTAATCTCAACAATACTTCCTGGTTTAATTTCACCACTTATTAACTTTTCTGAAAGAACATCTTCAATATAGTTTTGAATTGCCCTTCTCATTGGTCTGGCACCCATTGTGGAGTCATAGCCCTTTTCTATGAGAAAATCTTTTGCCGATTCCTTAAGTTCCAACATTATACCTTGGATTTCTAATTGTTGTGCAATTCTTGAAATCATTAAATCTATAATTTGATAAACTTCTTTCTTTGTAAGTTTATGGAATACAATAATCTCATCGATTCTATTTAAAAATTCAGGCCTAAAAGCCTTTTTTAATTCACTCATCACTTTATTTTTAATTTCTTCATAACTTAAATCTTCATCATCAACTTTTCTAAAGCCTAAAGGGTTATTTTTATGTATCTCCCTAGCACCCAAGTTGGATGTCATTATTATTACAGTATTTTTAAAATCTACTCTTCTACCTTGAGAATCAGTTAAATGACCATCTTCAAAAATCTGTAGTAATATGTTAAATACATCAGGATGAGCTTTTTCAATTTCATCCAATAGTATTACACTATAAGGCCTTCTCTTTATTTTTTCAGTTAATTGACCGCCTTCATCATAACCTATATAACCAGGAGGCGAACCTAC
>JACVJA010000067.1 GCA_015661035.1 Candidatus Calidifonticultor daggyaiensis
CTGGACTGTTTAGAATGTTTTTTTTCACCATTCATTTTTTTAATCCTCCTTTTTTATTTTTCTATTTTTATATAATACCCAGAATAATGGGATTTTTAGATAATCTTTTGCATTTTCTTTTAAATTAAATATGTAATCTTTCGCTTCTTTGATAATTTTATTTTTTTCAAAATTTTTTTCTGATTTTTTTTCAGAAAAATTTCTATTCAAATCATATGTCCATAAATAATCATATTTTATATATTCAATATTCCCTGTTTGTTCAAACATTTTGTAAAAATTTATATAATTAAGATATCTGTATAATGGAACAGTTTTTAAAACTCCTTCTTTATAAAACTTATCTAGTTTATCTACGATAACTTTTACATCATCTTTAAATTTATTTATTTTTATTATTTCGCCAAATATGTATATATTATTTTTTTCTATATCATTATCTTTTGCTTTATCTAAAAAATCATCTGCTTGCTTTACTACCTGTAAGATAGGTTCTTTGGGTCTGAATAAATTTATTGCAGCGGAAAAATGTATCTTTTTATTCTGACATACATAATTATTAAATTCCTCATAAACATCTATTATCATATTAAAAACATTTTCCCAGGGTCCTAAAAATAAGAAATCATCACCTCCTGCATATATTGTATAGATGTATGGATATTTTTCTTTTAAAAATTCTTTTAAATAATATGTGAAAAACAGGTTCATCATCCTGGATAAATAGACATATCTTGAAAATGTTAAATTTTGTTTTAAACCTTCTGAAAATATAAAACCTAAATTATCAACATCGCCTTTTATGATTGCTAAATGATCTGTGGATGTCCCCTTGTTTTTATATGGAGTAATAGTTGCAATACATTGAAAAGATAAAAAACTGTATGCAAATTGTTTCTTTTCTTCTATGCTTTTACATTCATTTTTGCAATAATTACATAATGTATTTTTATCAACCAGGTTATTTTTAACATCAATAATATTTTCAATATCTTTAGGAATATAATTTGATATATCTTTTAATTTTGATTTTATATCATCAAAATCATCTATTTGTTCTATAAGTAATGCACTTTTATCAATCTCATTACTAAATTCTATATCATAACCAAATAATAATTTATTTGATGCATTCTTTTTATAAATTATATATTTTGATTTTGTTATTTTTTCCCCTAAAGATATACATAAATCGCATATTTTACAATAATCCTGATTTTCCTCTTCTTTTTTAGGGTTATTTTTACACATACTACATATACCAGTTTTTAATAATTCATCGTACATGTTCTGCATTTTAAAATTTTTAAAACTACTTTTATGGAATTTCTTTAGTTTTTCTTCTGCTAATTTACTCTCAACTCTTTTTATAACCCCAGGCAGATTTTTATAACTAAAATCTTCTGCTTTAAAACTAACAGAATAATTCAGGACAGGAATAACTGAACAATAAAGTTCATTTATTATTGTATTCATTATTTCTTCATAAACTTTATCTAAAATTTGAATTGTATTTTCTGTATTAGGAGCAAGAATCCAGAATTTTCCCCCGGCGTCTATTATTTTATTTGTGTATGGTAAATCCAATTCATTTAATATTTTTAAACATATTATATTTCCAAGCAATGATACAAAATAGGACCTGCCTCTCAATTCTTTTGATAGTTTTCTCGGATTTATTGTATTTATGTCAAATATGAAATTTTGAATACCAGTAATATCACCAGCAATTATTAAAAATTTTTCTGTTTGTTCATCTCTAATTGCATTTATATCATTTAAAGAATTTTTTTCAAAATGGTATTTATAAAGTGTTGATGCAATTGCACAGGATGTTATAGAGTGGTCATATAATGATATATCATTTATTTCATTTATTGTTACTGATGGAACTGACCAGAAATATTCTTCCATTAAACCCTGAATACTATATAAATAACTATAAAAATTAGCGTTTTCTAACTTTTCAATATTTTTAACAAATTCATCTATAATATATGTATAATCATCTTTTATATCTTTGGTATTTTCCTTATTTATTGGTAATATTTCTTTGTAATTGTAATGTAATCTGTTTATTTTATAATACCAGTCACCTTTCCCATCTAATATTTGTGAAAAAACACTTATAAGTAAACTATATAATCTACCTTTTGATGAATTTTGTTTTGTTTCTCTATTATCTTGTTTTGTTTCTTTATTATCTCCTCTTTCTTTAGCAGAATATGAATCACTTATTGATACAATATGGGCTAAATTTATCTTATCGCCTAATTTATCAGTATTTTTTGTAATCTGTTTATCATGATGGTTATCTATTAATTCAGTTACCAAATTTTTATCAATTTCGTTATCTTTTAATTTAAAAGTATTTTGCTTAAATAAATCATTTATTAATCTTTTACCTATTCCATAATGGCTGGAAAAATCCTTAGGACAATTGGTATAATAATTACTGCCTTGCACGACTTTACCAATATCATGTAAAATTGCGGCTAAAATTACACTATTATATTCCTTTCTATTAAATTCCATTTTTCCCTCCTGTTTTAATATTCCTTTATCTTATACTCACCCATTCCAAAACCAGTCCATTTGCCTATATGAAAATACTCGCCCAATTTTATCAATGGCAGATATTTATCTATATTATTTCCAAAATATTTTATAATACCTCTTATTCCTTTCATATCTATCTTTTTATTTCCCTGCCTTTTTGATACTCTGTAAAAGTTATATATTTCAGTGGCATAATCTTTTATTACTATTTCTTCTGTTTCTTTTAGGTATTCTTTTGCATCTATTTTTGCATCTTTGTTAAAATATATTGATGCAATACCGCATAACCTCCTTAAAATTGCTTTCACAAATGTTTTAAAATCTATTTTATTTTCATTTATTTCATTTCCTATCCGAGTTGGTGTTAAAAACTCTATAGTTAATCTATTGCTATAAAAATTTTCTTTTAAGATGTCTCTTGAATTGTTAAATTTATCCTTATATAAAGGATCTACATTACCTGTTTTACTATTATATATTTCATAATACTCTTGGTTTTGTATATTTAATATTACTGATTTTAATTCCATACTTGTTTTTTTATTTGTTTTAACTCCTTTCTCAAATACTTTTTTAAATGCAAAAATATAATAAGGAATTTTTGATATAAATTCCTTACCTATAAGTATCAATTTAAAATTAAATAAATCGCCCTCGCAATAGTATGTCTTATATCCTGATGTTTCTTTTATAACAAAAGGATGGGGAAGATGTGTGGAATGCCCAAGGAATTTATCCTTGTTAATATTAATCCTACTATTTACACTTTCAAAAGTATTAGCATATACACATACATCATTAACTGCACAATTAAGGCAGGTTTTTAATTTGGGATATATACAACATATATGCCTTAATTCTGCTCCAAAAGCCCCTCTTATCAAAGAACCTTTAAATGCCGGTAATATACTCGCTTCTTTTACATTAAAATTAAAATTATATTCAGCAAAAATTATGTCATCTAAAATTTCTTTCAAATTTTTTATCTCCACCTTTTACAAAAATTTTTTCCTTTAATTTTTATAGTTTTATAAATCTATAATCTTTAATTATTTCATCTAATTCTTTTACTTTAGTATCTGAATATTTTTTACAGAATACTTCTAAAAACTTTTTTGAAACATTTAAAAATTTTTCTGCTTTTTCTTTATCAACTGTTTTATTGCTATGTATTAAATCATTTCTGCTTTTTATTGCATTTTGATATTCTTTATCTTCCATAAATTTTTTCCCTAATTCATTACCTAATTTAGATAGTAAATCATAACTATGATATAGTGGCAAATGAATTATACCATCTGTTTTACTCCTACTTGTATCAAAATAATCCTCCGATATATCTATTTTTTTATCTGTGAGAATTTCTTTTACTTTTTTTTCATCAATATTTTGTTTATTTAAATTATATTCTTTCTCCAGCACATAATCTGCAATAAACTCTGCAAGGGAATATAACATCTCCACAGTTAATAAATAAAAACCTTTTTCAAAATACCTTTCTGCTGAAGCATATTTATCTAAAATTCTTAAAAATTTTGATTTTTTTATTAAATTTATTATTTTTTTATTTCTACCCAATTGTTCTTCAAAATTTACTTTTAAATGTCTTTCTATATCATCTAAATTAATTCTTATTTTAGTTATTTTATCGGCTGCTGTTTCATAATCCATCATATCCCATGACAAATACGCATCACTTATTTCATATAAAAAATTTAAAAACTTGTCTGAATTTCTTTTAATTCCTAAATCTTTTTCTGTATATTCAATATATTTTTTGGCAGAATAAAAATCTCCATCATTAAATAATAATTTAATTATATTAAAACTTTTTGATAGCATAATTAATGGCGAAAATGTAGGAACTTCTCTTTCAAAACCTGTTATTACTCTACTATCTTCTCCCCTTACCCCAGATATGTATATTTGTTTTCTTATTCCATTAATAACACCTGCAACACATATTGCCGCTGACATTGATTTTGTTCCACCTGTATAATTAATTTCTATATCTTCTATATTTATCCCTTTTTTTGTTAATGACTTTATTATCTCATCTGCTTTTTTAAATGTTATTTCTAAGTCATCAGGATCTTTTATTAATTCATACTTTAATTTTACTCTTCTTTTTTTTGCTTCTTGTTTTATTTCATTATTAATATTTTTTTTACTCTCCGCTGATAAAATTATAATTATATTTTTATAATACCCGCTTTTTATATTTCTTGATAATATTTCCGGAGTATTCCCTAATGTCATTATTAAAATTTTACCTGGCATTCAACCTCCTCTATAAATAATAGTAATTTTAAATATTTTTATTTTAATATATTTTTTTTTTATTTGTCAATATTTATTTTTACACGCTTTTTTACTGGAAAAAAATTTTTTTATTTAATAAATTTTTATTTTTATAGTTCATTACTTTTATTTATCCGTTTTTTAATTTTTAAAATAATGTTCAGGAGATTTGGTTATTTACATATTAATCAATTTTTTATTGATAACTTAAACTAACCAAATCTCCTTTTTAACCTATACCCCCATAAAAAATAAAGAATATTGTTTTGTTGCTACTTAATATTTTTAACTTTGTTTCATATATTTTTTTTCAAAGAACAATTTTTTATTCACAACTATTATATAGAGCATAGCATAATCTGTGCCACTAAAAATATTTAATTTTCCAAATATTTTTTATGTTCTATTTTAACTTATTTATCAAGAATTGATATATTAATTATCAAAATCTGATAGAGGACCATAATTGTATGAAAACTTTATTTTTAAATTATAATTTAAAAGATGTAAATTAACCCTTAAAACAATTTTATAGAAAATAATACACATTCAATTAATTTAAAACCACAATTAAAATTTATACTAATTTATGGCAAATTATCTGGAATAGATAAGTCGCAACCCAATTTCAGTTGCAGAGAATCAATATTTTAACCCCTTACTTTTCAATGCAATCCAATTTAAGCTTGGAAGTCATTCTGACTTAGATAAACTAGAAAATGCGCAAGAAATATACAAAAAATTAAGTCGCAATCCAATTTAAGCTTGGAAGTCATTCTGACGGAATTTTTGAGTCGCGAATTAAACATCAACGTTGACAACATTGTGTCGCAATCCAATTTAAGCTTGGAAGTCATTCTGACGCGACTTTAAGACAAGTCGCAAGAGAGTTAAAAATTTATGTCGCAATCCAATTTAAGCTTGGAAGTCATTCTGACTTAATTTTGTCCCGGAATTAACAGATAACGACTATAAAGTCGCAATCCAATTTAAGCTTGGAAGTCATTCTGACTTTCATTTACAACAAGAAGTTAAGGCAGGTCTGTTTTGTAATGTCGCAATCCAATTTAAGCTTGGAAGTCATTCTGACTGGTCGGCAAACAATATTGAAACTGGTGGTGCTGGGGCAATAGTCGCAATCCAATTTAAGCTTGGAAGTCATTCTGACCTACGGGATTAAAACTGTCGTATTCCCTAATGGGAATACTGGGTGTCGCAATCCAATTTAAGCTTGGAAGTCATTCTGACGTATTATAAATTCCTATTGGAAGAAGTTGGGGATTGGGCATATGAGTCGCAATCCAATTTAAGCTTGGAAGTCATTCTGACAATTTTTATCAGGTTGTATTATCTTCCGGTTCTAAATTAAGTCGCAATCCAATTTAAGCTTGGAAGTCATTCTGACTGAATAATCCCCCTTGTTTTTTGTTTTTTGTTTTAAATGTCGCAATCCAATTTAAGCTTGGAAGTCATTCTGACAAAAAATATATAGAAAAATATAAGAAAGAATTTTTTTGTTTTTGCGTCGCAATCCAATTTAAGCTTGGAAGTCATTCTGACTAAAACACCAAAAGTAGCGGAAAAGCGGGGGTTGTGGCTTTTGTCGCAATCCAATTTAAGCTTGGAAGTCATTCTGACTAGACCTGAGCATGATTTAAATATTTTGGAACCGATTTATCGTAAAGTCGCAATCCAATTTAAGCTTGGAAGTCATTCTGACTATTAGTAATATTGCCAGTATTGAAGAAGCACCGAGATACAGTCGCAATCCAATTTAAGCTTGGAAGTCATTCTGACATGCTTTGCTCGTCAAATATGAGCAAAGTTACAAAACAAGAGTCGCAATCCAATTTAAGCTTGGAAGTCATTCTGACTCGGGAGAAAGGAATTTTTATCAAGGGAATTAAATATCAAGTCGCAATCCAATTTAAGCTTGGAAGTCATTCTGACATAGTGAAGTTTTAGTGAATAGTAAAAAATTAAAAAATTTAAAAAGTCGCAATCCAATTTAAGCTTGGAAGTCATTCTGACAAAATAAAACAACAGAAACTCAGAAAATAGCAAAAAGAGTCGCAATCCAATTTAAGCTTGGAAGTCATTCTGACTTGGAAGGGTGTTATTCCCAAATATTGATAAATTTGGGTCGCAATCCAATTTAAGATTGGAAGTCATTCTGACCTAAAAGACATGGAATTCTGTTCGTTTTATAATATTACATTGAGTCGCAATCCAATTTAAGCTTGGAAGTCATTCTGACTCTAAAATTTTGTAAATTTTACGAAATTACGTTAAAATCTGGGTCGCAATCCAATTTAAGCTTGGAAGTCATTCTGACTTAGTTAAATTGGATTGTGAAGGTGTGTATAATTTGATAAAAGTCGCAATCCAATTTAAGCTTGGAAGTCATTCTGACTTTATAGAAATAGAATGAAAACAAGTATTAAGTTTAAGTCGCAATCCAATTTAAGCTTGGAAGTCATTCTGACCGCTACCTTATTTTTACCGCTTATTTAT
>JACVJA010000068.1 GCA_015661035.1 Candidatus Calidifonticultor daggyaiensis
ATTTCAAAAATTTTCTTTAAATGGTTTGTTAATAAACAAAATCGTGTTTGTCCTTGATTAATCCAAGAACGCAATTCAGTGTCTGTAAAAAAATCCTGTGTAGGTTCTTGTAAAAGAATACGAACTTGATTTATAATTTCTCCTAAATTCATTGTTTTTTAGGTCTACCTCTTTTTTTTACTGTTTCTTTTTCTGGTATATCTGGAGATGTTTCTTCTATTACTTTATCAATAAATAAAGTGTTGTTGAATTCTGGCAATTTTTTTAACCCTGAAATAATCTCTTCATCGCTTGTTATAAACCGCCCATTTATAAATTGAACGCGTTTATTGTTTATCCAAATTATGTGGTTAGAATATTTGGAGATAAAGGCTACCTCTGGCATAATACACCCCCTTTCCATATAAAAATGGTAAAATAACAAAATTATATAAAAGAGCAACAGGATTTTTAATTATCCTGTTACACCATACATTATAGCGTGGGTTAACTCAAGACTTACCTGTAAACCAGCCTCGGTAATGTATTCGTCTTTTTCCTGGTCTTCGTCGTTATCTTGAATATTAGTTTTCAAAGTAGTATCTCTACCACGAAGCGGTCTATACCACAGGTTTCTTAAATCTAACCCAATTGCATAGCCATCATAAGCTTTTTCAAGAAGTCTATGTTTGATTAGATTTAATTCACCGTGTGGGGACACATACCGAGTGATATTGAGCCCAAAAGTCTGGTCTCTGGGAACTAAACGCAATTTATCTTGAGCAAGAGAGTTTATTGCAGATAGAACTGTCGGTGAACAGAATAAAAATTTAACATCGCTACCATATTGAAATAACATTCTGCAGAATTCTTCTAATTTCGCAGCTGTTAAAGTCCCATTAACATTGTATCTGTTGGTATTAACAAAATAAAACACTCCACCTGTTGTTCTTTTTGGTTGGGCGCCATCAAAATCTTCTTTTGGTTCACCAAAAAGGAAGGCACGCTCAATATCTACTGTATGTTCAATTCCCATTTTTTTACGCTGATACCCCAAATCAGGACCACCATAAAGTTCTGAATTTTCAGCAGTAGCTGTCACACCAAAGGGTTTACGGAATATCTGTGTAAAATTATATTTAGGAATAACTTTTGTTGTTTTTATTTCAGGAGCTTTTGCTCCTTCTTCATTGGCATTACCAATTATCACAAGGTAATCATCATCATTTAATGCAGCGGCTGAAGTCGTTCCATAACCACGAATAACAGTGATAGTATTTGTTGTAGTGTTTACAGCAGTAACACACATAACTTCACCTGTTCTCGGAACTTTCACAATGTCTCTAACTGTGAAATATACAGCATTATCTACAACTAAATCAGTATCATCCTTATCGTAACCACCACTTTTATTTATCTGGTCCCATTTGGCAGTTAGGTCGTCCTCTAACCATTCAAACTTCGGATTTATCGCTATTTTCTTTTGCAGTCTCATTAGAAGCACTGTTAAAGGTGCTGCAGATGGCTGCAATAAAGCAATTTCATCCGACATATCAATCACACGCTGTTTTTGTTCTATATTGTAGGTTCCTCTGGTTCCAACTATAATTGGTTGCGGCATTGTGTTTCTACCTCCTTTTATTCAAACAATGGATTAGAAACCTCTGCCTTCAAGATACTTTCTTTTATTCTTTCTTCTGGTGTCTTCTCCTGTTGTTGCGTCCGCATAGACGCACCAGTTGAAGATTCCACAAATCCTGTTTTAGTTTTTTCTAATAATTCTTGTTTACCCTGATTTTTTGCTTCTTCTGTTATAGCTGATAAATTCCTAACTTTTGCAAGGCTATATGCCATTTCAAGTAGTTTATCAGCTGGTAAATTACTTGAAGGTGGTATTTCTTTTTCAATAATCTCAGCAATTTGTTCCCGATATTGCTCAAAATCAGGGTGAGTGGAAGAAAAATTGTTTATTGCATTTCTTACCGCACTGAGTTCCCGTTCTTGAATTATCGGCTCCAGTTGCGGTAAAACAATTTTTTTAACAGTATCTTGAATCAGGGGTTCTAATACCTGTTTTGGATTTTCCCAAAACTTTGTATAAAACTCATCAGGATTTATTTCTGATGATTGCTGTGGTTGTTGTTGAGATTGTAATTGTTCTAATTGTCGTCTATATTCAGCATTCATCTGGCTTGTCTGTGTATAAGCCCTTTCAAGTTCTCTATAGGACTTTTCTAAATCCTGATAAGTTTTAAACCTTCCTAAAATCAAAGGTTGCTGTTGTTGCTGTTGTTTTTCCTGTTCTGATGATTGTTGTTTTTGTTTTTCCTTTTCCTCAACTTCAAGTAATACAGTTCCTACACCCAAATCTTCTTCAAGAAGATTCGTTTGTGTAGCAGTATCTTTTTTTTCTTCTGCCATTGTTTTTTACCTCCTTTTTATGTTTTTGGAGTTTTTCTTATTTCTTCTGCTAATGTTTCTCTTGCAGTTTTTTTCTCTGCAGTTGGTTTTGTTTCTGGAATTTCAACAGCAGATACATTCAAAATATTTAAAGTATAATTTTCACCAGAAATATCAGTAATTTCTGCATCAACATCAAGAGATAATTTATCACCAACAACTTTACCTCGTAATGCTGGCAAAATTGTTGGTGTTAATGTCAATTGTGAAGTAGTTGGAGATGTTGGAGGACTTGGTTGTGTTGGGGATACTGTTGGTGTAGCCAGAGATTCAGCAGAACCAAATGTCAAATCTTCTTCTACTGGAACTAATCTCCTTCTTTCTTTAGTTTCATCCAATTCTTCTGTTTCTCTTATTCTTCTTGGCATTTTATTTTATTCCTCCTTTTAAATAAAAATTTACATATTCATTTATTTTGTTTAATAACTTTTTAAAAGATTGTTTTTCGCTCAAATTTATTAAATAGTTTATATAATTCATTTCAAGAGATATTTTAGGGTCAAAGCTTTCCATATTTTTTTCTGCTTCTTTAATACGTGCTTCTATCCATTGATTTATTATATTCCATCCCTCAGATTTAGACATTAAATAGACAAAACTTGCTTCTTCAAATTTTTTGTCGTTTTCGTTCATCTGGTATAATTCCTCCTGTTTCTGTTGTTACAGGACTTTGAGTTTTCACATCTAATCTTGGATACATATACATACTATCAAAGGGGCTGGGTAATGTTTCTGCTTCACGAGATATTTTTCTTTTGGGTGGTTCTGCCATTGACATTTCTGCTTCAAATTTTTCAGTTTTTACCTTTTTTTCTTCTGTTTTTCCTTTTTTTATTAAATCTTGAACTCCCATTATTTTTTCCTCCTATATTTTTTATTCTCGTGGCACAGGCACACCAGGTAATCCTGCAATAGAAGGTAATCCGCTTGCCTGTCTTTGTCTTTTTGTCGCTTTAACAGTCTGTTCTATCATAGATTGTGTCATTGCTTCTCTTTGTTGTTCTGCTTTAACAACTTCCATAGGTTTAATAAATCTATCTACATCCTTTATATCAAACTTTTCAAGTATTGCTTTTTGGAATTCTTCAATATTAACATTTGGTAAAGTAAATAATGGATTATTGGCTAATAAAAGTAATTGCTGTCGTTCTATTTCTTTCCCAACTTCCATAATACCAACATTAGGTATTAAATCATAATTACCAGAAATATCTTCTGCTGAAATTTCTTTAAATTCAAATCCTTTATCACCAAGAATTCTTACAGTTTTTTTCTTGTCTAAAAATTGTTGATTTAACGCTATCATCATTCTAACTAATTCTGCCACACCCGATTTAACAAAGTTGAACAATTTTAATGTAAATCTTGTTGCTGCTGATTGTTGTATCTGCATAACAGCAGTAGCAGTTTCTGTCCTTCTTGGAGTTGTCCCAATGGTCCATTCTGCCATTGCAGTAGCATCCTGAATATCTTTTACTAACATCGCATCCTGGTTATAAAGGTCAGCAACAATATTTGTTGGTTCTAAATATTTTAGTGCATTCATATCATCAGTAAGGATAACTCCTCCAGGTCTATTTTGTTCTTCCAATCTATCAAAATCTATATCAGCATTTCTGTTCGCAATTAAAATCTTATTAACAATGGTTTTCAAATTATCCATTGCTTGATTTCTTAATTCATTTCTTTCATTTATTAAACTTTCTATAGGTTCAATTTCACCAATTCCATAAAATTCGTGTGGCATTTCAATATCTTTTATATCTATAAATGGTTTTCTTCCGTGCCAAAAAGGATTTTTATCTTCATCCCTGATTATTACACTTCTTTGTGCAATTGTGATAACTTTATTATCTTCCCAATATTCAAGTAATTCAACTTTATACTTATCTGTTTCAACAATTCCAGTAGGTAAACCAGTTACAGTTGCTCTTACTGATTTCATTATGTCTCTTAATTCTCCAACGCCAGGTTTTATCTTTTCAATATTTTTATAATATCCCTGTTTTTGTTTTTCTACAAGATAATCATAGTCTCGCCAAATACGATGAATACACCATTTAGCATCCTTTATTGTTGTCGCTCTCGGGTCTATAAAAAAGTCATATAAATCAACAACTTCAATATCAGGTCCATCATACTCTATAATTGTTTTTGTAACTGGTCGGCTTCCTACTTTTAATCCAAAAACATAACTTGGCTCTGTAACAGTTCGTTCACAGATTTCAAAACGCCAGAAAACTTTAAGAATGGATGTTCCATAAATTAATGCTTGTTTAAACCAGTTATAAAATTTTCTATAAACATCCATTTGGTCAAACTGATATCTAAGTAATTCTTCCACAATTTTTGCTTGTTCAATATCATTTTTTTCTCTCGGTAAAATCTGAAACACAAATTTAGGAGCAAAAATTGCTGAAATTAATTTCGGTAACAATGATTCAATAACTGTATAAGCAACTGGAACAAACAAATTGCTTAACCAAGGATAATCTTTAGGATTTCTATAATTTCTATAATATTGATAGAATTTATCCCATTTATCTACCTGTGAAGAACGGAATTTCTCCGCTAATATAAATCGTTGAATTACTAAACTTATTTTATCAGAATCATTTACAGGATTTATTTCTTCAAGAACTCTGTCTATTTCTTCTACCATAATTTATGATAATCCTTTAATCAAATTTTGAATACCGCTTATTGGCTTAGAAATTTTTTGTCTTCTTTTTCTTTTTGTAAATTTATGATAATAATTCCGTGGATAACCACCTGAAACATCTCTAACCATACGTTCTTTTACAGCAAGAGTTCCACGAGTTCCAACAACAATTTTTGTCATTGTTTAATAAGCTCTTGAAGACCAATATTAATTTTTCCCCAAGCAGTAGGAGAATGAGGACCTTTTTCTCTCCGTTCACGCAAATATGCTCTATATTCTTTAGCAGACATTCTTCTGGCTGCTTCTGGATATTTACGGTATCCTTTACGACCTACATAAGGATGTTCTGGTGAAAGAACTCCTCTGCGTTTAGCTTCTCCTTTCAACCAGCCCGCTAATCTTTCAGGACTTGTAATTCTATCTTTATACTTTTCTAACTTTTCAACAGTCCCATAAAATCCTCTTTTTCCTGCTGCTTTTATTGCTGCGGGAAGTAATTGTCTTCTTGCTCTTTCAGCTCTTCTTGTTCTTTCTTCTGCTGTCAAAGTAGGAGCACGACGAGAACTTTTCTTTTTAGGCAATTTAACTTACCTCCTTTATTAATTTTTGAATTCCAATGTTGCTATATGCCCAAGAAGTTGGTGAATGTGGTCCTTTTTTTCGCTTAAAATATTCTACCTGCCTTAATCTTTTAACTGCTTGTGATTTAGTCCTATAAGGACCACCTAACTTTTTACCTTTTTCACTATAAACTGTATATCCGTTAGTTTTGCGTATCATAAAAAAAAAGCCCTTTTACCTATCAGTAAAAACACTGATAGATAAAAGGGCACAAGTTTTTTGTTACCCCGCCCAGATAACTACAATTCGTGTAATGATTCTTCTTTAATAATTCTTACCATTTTACCTGCTTCAAAAATAATGGTAACTTTACCATAAAAATTTCTACTCATAAGTTGCATTAAAAAGTCTATCAACTTCTTTAATACAATCATAAAATATTTTTAATTATTTGTCAATAATAAAATTAAAAAATTTTTTATATTCTGGAAAAAATAAAAATGTAATATAAATTTTTATCTAAAAAAACATATTTTTAAGTTCCTGTAAAAGGATTAAAAGAACTTCTTTTTGAAACAAAGACTTTTTTTCTTCTTTCTGGGTTTACATACTTAAAAGTGTTATATGCTATATATCCCAACGCATCAAATAAATGGTCATAAAAACCATCTTTTTCTGGTGTATCTTCTTGATTTGGTGTTGGATTTTCTGGATAATGATAACCGCCTAAAAAACCTTCATTTAATATCTTGCAACTTGTATCTAATAATAACCCTGGCTGTTTATCAGAACGAATTAAAAGTTTTGACCTGATAATTCTTACTCGTTCAGCGGCAGTGGACTTTTTATAAATTGGATAAATACCAAAAGCATTCAATATTTCAATTGAAGTTCTAACTGATTTATCACTACTCTGTGCTCCAGCGGGGTCACAGAAATCTTTATATTTTCCAGCAGGTGAATTTTCCAGAACTCGTTTTGCAAAAATTTCTAACGGTTCATCACAGCCAAGAAATTCTTGTAATATTAACCATATATCATTTGTATCAATCTGAGTAATTACACAAGCAGGACGATGATAGCCAAAATCCCAACCACGCAAAAATAATAAATTTGGATTGGGTTTTAATTTTCTCCTGTGTATTGTCTCATTATATTCATTAAAAACTTTTCTCCCTTTTTGTTGTTGAAAATTTATTTCATATTCCTGTTCCCAAGCATCATCTGGTAATCCTGCTTTCGCCTGCTTTAACCATTGCTTCGTTCTCTTTTTAGGGTCAGCAGTGTAATGTAAACGAATAACACAAAACTTATTATGTTTATTATGCCAGTATTCTAATCCTTGAATTTCTTTCATCTAAAAATCAATACCTAACTTTCTTACTTCATTAATTTCTTCAAAAATTTTATCTAATCCTCCAACTATTTCTTCCTCTTTAGCATACGCATCAACTTTTTCTGTTATAATTTTTAATTTTTCAATCAAATCTTTTAAGTCATCTGAACCATAAATTATTACAGCAATATTTGTTAATCCTTTCAAAGCATAATAATTATTATTTACTTTTATTGCTGTTCTAAACTT
>JACVJA010000069.1 GCA_015661035.1 Candidatus Calidifonticultor daggyaiensis
CTTCTTTGCTTTGTTTTCAGTCTTTATTATGTTTTCAAAGCTTCTAATATTCATACCACCATTATATAATGGTGGAAAATCTTTTATAATTACCTAATATAATTGTTATTTAAATATAATTATATAAATATAATTAATTGGAGGGGATGAAAATGAAAAAAAGATTATTTATTTTAATATTGATTTTAGTCTTGCTTACAATGGCACTAAGTTTTGGCTGTACTTTATCTAATAAAGTAAGTAATAAAATAAACGGAACTTTTGAAGGAATTTTACCTGCTGCAGATTGTCCTGGTCTTCAAACTATTATAGCTATTAATTCTGATGGTACTTTTCATATGGAAGAGACTTTCTTAGAAAGGGATACATCACCAAGAGTTACAGAGGGAAATTGGGTTTTAAAAAGTAATATAATAACTTTTACAGCAGGAGATTATAAGTTTGAATATAAAGTAATATCTGATAAAGAAATAAGATGGGCTCCAGGTGGTAAAGAAATTACTGGCACCAATCTTAATTGGTCTTTATTAAAGAAATAATTAATTAATTTTAATAAAAAATAAGATAAAGAAATAAAATAATATTAAATATAGGTAATTATAATGTATAGAATTAAAAAGAATGAATAGTAGTTTTGAAAAAAGAAAAAATAAAAAAAATAGTCAGAGAGAATTATGCAAAAGTTGCAATCAGCAATTCAGGTTGATGCACTCCTTCTGCCTGTTGTTGTAGCGAAGTGGGACTTGTCAGGGAAATTAGCACAAGCATTGGTTATTCAAGTGAAGATATTTCAACTTTTCCGGAGGGGTCAAATCTTGGTCTTGGGTGTGGAAATCCATTAGCATTGGCATCACTAAAAGAAGGTGAAGTTGTCCTTGATTTGGGATCAAGTGCTGGATTTGATTGCTTTTTAGCTTCAAAAAAAGTTGGAACAGAGGGTAAGGTTATAGGTGTTGATATGACACCA
Source organism: Candidatus Calidifonticultor daggyaiensis (assembly GCA_015661035.1). Taxonomy (GTDB): domain Bacteria; phylum Actinomycetota; class Humimicrobiia; order Humimicrobiales; family Humimicrobiaceae; genus Calidifonticultor; species Calidifonticultor daggyaiensis. The sequence continues at coordinate 968 of JACVJA010000069.1, forward strand.
GAAATGATTGATAGAGCAAGGGAAAACGCTAAAAAAGACAACTATAAGAATGTTGAGTTCAGGTTGGTAGAAATTGAGAATTTACCTGTTGATGATGAAATAATTGATATTATTATTTCTAATTGTCTTATAAATTTATCGCCTGATAAAGACAGGGTTTTTAAAGAAGCATACAGGGTATTAAAACCAGGCGAAAGATTAATGGTTTCAGATATTGTTTTAATAGAGGAATTGCCTGATTTTATTAAAAATAATGAGGCTGCATATTCTGGTTGCATTTTTGGAGCAGTAATAAAAGAAAATTATCTAAATTCAATAAAAAAAGCTGGTTTTACAAATATAAAAATAATTGACGAAATTAATTACCCGCTTACCTGCATTGTTAGTGATAATTCAGAAATAGCATTTAAAAAAGACTTAAATTTATCAGAAAATCAGATAAGAAATTTAGAGAATTCAATCATATGTATAAAAGTATCTGCTTTAAAGAAATAATTAACAAAATATTGTAAACAGAATCATTATTAAGAAAATAGCCCCAGCGTTTCAGAGCTTTAGACAGAAGGAGATAAACCATTAATGGTTAATAGAAGACGGGATAAAGACTATATAAGAAAAGTGGTAAGAATTAGCCAGAAATATAAAAACTTAAGCTGTCCTATTGTAATGTACCTCCTCTTGAAGATACATTATGCCACAAAACAAATAGAGTTTAAAACCTGCAAGGGATTTTTAAAAATTGCTACGCACGATTTTTTCTTGCCTGATTGTTTGCTAAGACCTCTGAATATTAATATTTTAAAAAACTATTGACATCTATATGTAATAAGCATATATTGTATATATTACAATTACTTTATTTATTTTTATACTTTGTATTATTGGCTTTAGTAATTAAAAACAAAAATAAAGGATTAAAAAATGCTTTCTTTTATAAAAAGTTATTTAACTGTAATAGTAATAAATTTAATAGCGCTGGTCTGGTTTATCTATTCAGTTATTAAAAATAAAAGCAAAACAAAAGAGTCCTTAAAAATAGCACTTAAAACATTTATAAAAACTCTGCCAATGATAGTTATTATAATAATATTTATTGGCTTTTTACTTGGATTTTTATCCCCAGATATAATATCCAGAGTTGTAGGCGAGCAGGCTGGATTTTTAGGAGTACTTATTACTGCAGTTTTAGGTTCTGTTTTGTTTATACCGTCAATTATATCATTTCCACTTGCAGCTTCACTTTTAAAAGGTGGAGCATCTATAATGTCTGTTGTTGCATTTATTACTACACTTACTATGGTGGGAATCGTAACGCTTCCTATTGAATTAAGAGAAATGGGTAAAAAAATGACGATACTTAGAAATATGTTCAGTTTTGTTTTTGCAGTAATAATTGCACTTATTATGGGGGCGATACTGTGAAATTTGTTAAAGAAGATAAATCAAACGAAAAGATAAAACAGAAAAAATCTCTTATTAGAGATTATATAATCATGGGTGCAATTGTAGTTGCAGCAGCAGTTACTCTCTTTTTCTTTCCTAGTAAATCAGTCCCTGTGCTTAATGTATCAAAAAATTATTTAATAGAGCTTATCATGATTCTGCCTGCAGTTATGATAATAATTGGTCTTTTTTCTGTATGGGTGCCAAAAGAAATAGTTGTGAAGTATATGGGTAAAACTTCAGGGATAAAGGGTATCTTTCTTGCTATAGCACTTGGAATGCTACCAACTGGTCCATTATATATTGCATTTCCAATGGCGGTTGCGCTTCTTAAAAAAGGAGCAAAAATATCGAATATTATTATATTTATTTCAGCATGGGCATGTATAAAGCTGCCACAGGAATTGGTTGAAGTTCAATTTCTGGGTATTAAATTTACCTTGTTAAGATTAGCCTTAACCATAATATTTGTAATAGCAATGGGAATTATAATTGAAAAAACAATAGAATTTACAGACAGAAAAAAGATTAGAGTATAAGAAGATATTTCATAAATATAATGAAGACTAAAAAATAAGAAAAAAGCTTACAGTAGATATTATATTAATAATTTTTATGAAAGGAATAAGTATGCAAATATATGACTTGTATAAAATTAAGTCTTTTCCTTATGAGCAAAGGAATAAAAATGTTTTATATAAAACCGATGAATTTAAAACAAGAATTATAAATCTAGTACCTGGTGGAGAAATACCTGAGTGTGAAATGACATCATATGTAATATTTTATGTAATAAAAGGAGAGGCTATTGTTTCTGTGAATTCTGAAAAGTCAGTTATAGACGCAGGCAAGTGTCTTAAAAGCAGAACAAATTGAACAATTAAAAAAATACAAGCAAACGTTAACTGAAGAAATTAGCGAGATTGAAAAAAGATTAAAGGAACTGGAGTAGAAAGCACTAAAAGTATAAAATACTGAAAGTAGCAACAATATAAGTCAGGATTTATAGTGTGCGATAATAAGTCTGAAAAAATTAACAAATGTTCATGCAAAAGCGGAAGAATAAGCAGGTTTTTAATACCTGCTCTTCTTCTGTTGCTTTCTGAAAAACCTTCGCATGGATATGAACTCACTGAAAAATATACTGAGTTTGGTTTTACTGAAGCTGGCTCTGACCCTGGTGCAATTTACAGGACTTTAAAGCTATTGGAATCTGAAGGATTTATAAAATCAAAATGGGATACCGATGAACCTGGTCCGGCAAAAAAGATTTATTCAATAACAGATGAAGGATTAGAATTGTTGTCCAGCTGGATATCGGAAATAAAGGAAAGAAAAAAAACATTGGGGCTTTTTCTTAAAAGATATAAGAAGCTGAAATTATAAATTTGTCTTAATCATATTAACTCATCTATTATTGGAAACTAAAAATATTTAATATATCTGAATAAATTATAAAATATCCTGGCCAGTATGCTCAAGCTTATTTTGGAAGGCTAGGAAAACTATATGACGGGCTAACAAAAAGAATAAGGATAGCCTGGGCATTTATTGTAACACTTGCTTTTAGTAGGCTTATGTATGTACATATTACCTTCAAACTGGATACATGTTCTGTAATTGAAGGTTGTGAGCTTGCCTGGGAATACTTTGGAGGAATTACAGACATATTAATAGTTGATAATCTGTCCCCTGTTGTTGATAAAGCAGACCGCTACAATCCAAGGATAAATAAAACATTTATGGAATATGCACAGTTTAGAGGCTTTATTGTTGATCCGACTAATTCAGGGCATGCTCGTGGAAAACCTATTATTAAAAACAATGTAACCTATGTAAAGAAAAATTTCTTTGCAGGAGAGAGCTTTATTTGCCTGCAGGATTGCCAGGAAAGATCAGTAGATTGGTACACAAGTGTTGCAGGAAAAAGAATTCATGGAACTACAAGAGTCAAGCCAATAGAGCTTTTTGAAAGTCTTGAAAAAGATAAATTGACACCTTATGATGGGGGCCGGTAGGATACTCCCTACTATGATTCTCCTGTTGTTCATCAGAATCATTATATATCATTTAAGAAATCACTATATAGCCTTCCCAGAAAATATATCGGTAAAACTGTTAATGTAAGGGGCGATAGTGGCCTGGTAAGAATTTACTTTAAAGACAAGCTAATAAAGACTCATCCAAGAATGCCCCAGGGAGCTAGGTCTACTGATTTTAATGATTATATGGATGAGATAACTCCGTATACCTTACGAAATGCAAATTATCAAATAACTGAGATGACTAAAAGACATCCTGCAATTGGAGAATATATCCAGCTTCTAATGTCTGGCAGTTATCCATGGCACAGGATAAGAAGTGCCCAAAGACTTCTGTGTATTGCAGATAAATACGGATATTAGCGTACTGCAGCAGCATGCATAAAGGCAAAAGCATATGATGTTTATGACGTAAGAAGAATTGAAAGTATGTTAAAAAATGGGGTTGAGGCCTACTTGCCCAAAAGCAATGATGGACCTGCCTTCTTTGAAGAGGCAACAAGATTTACAAGAAGTGGGGATTATTTTAAAAATTATAAATGAAAGGAGTTTAAAAATGGAATTTATATCAAAAGAATTAAAAAATTTAATGATTTACTTAAGAATATCAGGAATAGACCCAACACTTCCTAAGCGTATTTCTTATGCTAAGGCAAAAAAATTATCATATGAGGAATTTTTAGAACTTGTTTTATCAGATGAGTTTGAAAGAAAAGAAGCAAGAGCATTAAATATTAAGATAAATAAAGCAGGAGTTGCAAATCTTGAAAGCTACAGTTGGGATACAACAATACAATACGATAGAGAACTTGTTAAAAAACTCTTTAGCTTATCCTTTATTGAAAAGAAACAGTCAGTTCTTTTATTTGGTCCTACAGGCACAGGTAAAACTACACTGGCCCGACATCTGGCATTTGCTGCACTTAAGGCAGGTCATTCTGTTTTATTTACAAGGGCAGACAAGATGTTTAAAGGATTAAAACTTTCAACACTTGATGGAGATCATAATAGAACTTTAAGGTATTACTTAAAGTATGATTTGCTTGTGGTAGATGACTTTGCCATTAGACCTTTTAGCTGTGATGAGGCAGACAATTTATATGTGCTTGTTATTGAGCGGTACGAGACAAAATCCTCAATCTTTACATCAGCAAGGGCTCCTTAAAGAATGGCAAGGCTTATTTTTAGATCCCATCCTTGGAAATTCTGCTCTTGATAGACTTGCTCACAGCTCGTATCAGATTTTAATGGATGTACCATCTATTAGAAAGCAGAATAGTCCTAAATGATTGGAGGTGATGAATATTATGAGGGTATTATTTTTTACAATAATGTTAAAAATCAGATATAATTGCTAATAGGTGGTTCAATGCTACTGACGGGATGGTTCATAGCTGGTGAAGAATGACACTTGTAATGTTTAATACAGTTATTGCTTACAAATCAAATAGAAAAGTTAAATTTGTGGCCAAAGGTTTTTTAAGGTTTGTAAAAACTAATTTTAGCTACACAGATGAGATGATAATATATAGGGATGGCTATGTTGGAATATTTTAACTGAAGGAATTTTTAGAACTTATGAACCTTCCTCCACCACGTGAAGAAGCAGTTTTTAGGATAATACAATATCCTTAAGGACAGGGGAAAAATCTGGTAATATTTTCCTTTAAGGAAAGTACACTTCATTTAACTGATTGAATTTTTTTTATTACAACTACGCTTAAGTTTTTATTTATTGTTCAATTATTTAAAGATATTAATATTATTTCTATCAAAAATCATTAGAAACTTAAAATATATCTGAAGTATTTGGCAGTATTGTACTGATTGAAAAGGATTAATCCTAAATTACAAAGTTATAATAAAAATATTTGCAATAATGTATATTATTATATAAAATATGTATATAATAATATACATTTCCAATCATAAGTTTTTGATAAATAAGAAAGCGAAAAAATATAGACCAATATCTAAGATAATTTATTGAATAGGCTTTTTGATAGATTTATAAAAAAGCAAAAATATATATGCTTTTAAGCTTATTTTTTTACGAATATATTTTGATATTTATAAATATTTGATAAGTGCTAATAAATAAGTCTAAAAAAGGTAAGAAAAAAATGAGCCAGCTATTACTTGGAAATAACCTAAGAAAACTTAGATTTGAAAATGGTCAAATGTCACAAATTGAGATAGCAAATGCAGTTGGTGTAACAAGGCTTACTATTCACTCAATTGAAACAGGAAAATTTAACCCTTCAGTTTTACTAGCATTAAAATTGGCAAAATTTTTTAATAAACCTTTAGAAGAAGTTTTTTTTCTTTATGAAAAAGATGAAAAAAGCTCAAAGGAGGATATTAATGCGCCAAGACATAAATAAATCTATAAATAATGATGCAAGAAATGATGTAAATAAAATTATAACTAAAAAATTCAAAAAAAATATTTATAAAAATTAAAAATTGTAAAAGTAAAAATTTAATGAAATTAGAAAAAAAATTATAAAGGAGAAAGGTTATTTCAATGCAAGATATTGAAACTAAGACTAATAATGAGAGTATATGTGGCATGAAATCCGAGTTTAAGTGATACAGCAGTCTTCTTTTTGGACTTATTTTAGGAGCAATATTTGATGTATTTTTTTACAATAAAACAATGGGTATTTCTTACCCAATTTTTATAATTATAATACTTTTGCTTTTTTTAGGTGGTTTTGTAGATGATTTTAAAAA
>JACVJA010000070.1 GCA_015661035.1 Candidatus Calidifonticultor daggyaiensis
TCCATATTTTTAAAAACTCTTTTTTTGCTTTTTGCTATATAAAAAAAATTAAAATTAACTACCTTTGCATAAAATAAACTAGCTTTAAATTTTTTATTTAATTAGAATTATTTTATTGAATTACATTTATATTAGTAGAAATACCTAAGTAGTCTGGAGCCGACGACCGGACTTGAACCGGTAACCTGCTCATTACGAATGAGCTGCTCTACCAGTTGAGCTACATCGGCATTTTAATCTTTACCAATCTTATTTTAATCTTTTCAAGTCTTATCTTATTTATCTTTTTAATTTTTGTAATATTTTTTTAATATTTCTAATTTTTTTAATTTTTTTGCTCTAAACCTTCTTCTGCTCCTGAATCTTCCTCTGATTTTAGAATTACAACCTCATTGGTTACTTCTAACTCTGATAATGGTATTAATAATTTATTTCCAGTTTCAAACTCTACAACAATAGATTTTTTTAACGGGTCATAACCCGCAACTGCACCTTTGCCAAATTTTGTCTTTACAACCCTACCTTTCTCAGGGGCTATATCCATAAACTCTTTATAAGAATCATATTCATACTTTAAGCAACACATAAGCCTTCCACAAATCCCTGAAATTTTTAATGGATTTAAAGGCAAATTTTGGTCCTTTGCCATTTTAATTGAAATAGATTCAAAATCTGTTAAAAAATTCTTACAGCACAAATCCATTCCGCAAGGACCCAATCCTCCAACAATTTTTGCCTCATCTCTAACTCCAATTTGTCTAAGCTCTATCCTAATTTTAAAATATGACGCAAGTTCTTTTACAATTTCCCTAAAATCTACTCTTTTTTCAGCAGTAAAATAAAAAATCATTTTACTTTTATCAAAAATAATATGAACATCAACTAATTTCATTGAAAGATTATATTTTTTTGCAAGTTCATTAAATTTTATAGCCCCTTCTTCTTCTTTTGCAAGATTTAAATCCAGTACCGATAAATCATAATCTGTAGCTTTTCTTATAACTTTTGTTAAATTGCTATAAGCTACAACATCCTGCTCTATTTCTTCTTGAATGGAAACAACTTCACCTATCTCTGTTACATTATCCATACGGCAAATAACTTTATCACCTACTTTAAGTTCAATTCCACCAGAATCAAAAAACTGAATATTTCCGGATTTTCTAAAAATAACACCTACAATCGACGACATTTTAACACCTCAACCAAATTTTTAATTTCAAATTTTAAATTTTCATTACTAATTCATTACTAATTAAATTTAATTAATAAGTTTACTCTCAATATTAATCGCTATTTGTATTATTATTAATTATTAATAATTTAATTACCATATTTTTAACTTAACTTTTGTAATGATAAGAAAACACTATCCAGCAAAAGTTCATTATTTACAGAATAATTTAAATTTTCTCTTTTCTTTTCAATTTCTTCGATTAATCCAAGTAAGCTTTTTACATTAATATTTAATAAATTTTCTTTTATAAAATCATAATTGCTAGAATAATTTAAAAACTCTTTACTTACTCCCAAAGAAACTGAAATTATATCATCAAGCCAGGCTGTAATTATATCAAAAACTGAATTTAAGCCAACAGTATAATAACGCTTAACTTCTTTTTTAAAATTATCTGTTAATTCTTTCTCAATTTTTTTTAATTCCTGGTTTGTTGCCCCTGCATTTTTATAGTCAATAATAACTCTTAAATCATCTTTAGATTGTATGGGCTCATTTTCCTTTAAAAACCTCAATATATTATTTGATAATCCTAACATATTAATTAAATTAGAAGATTCTAAACTTGATTCCTGTTTAAATTTGAAAATCTCTTTAAATGCTTTATCTATAATTATATAAAGTTTGTAAGATGCATCATTAATTTGAGATGTCTCAATTAAAGTATAACCCTTTAAATCGACACTTAAATCATTTTTTAAATCATCCTTTAACTCAAACTTTGTCTTATCTTCTAATTCCTTGTTTAAATCTCCCTTTAAATTTTCTTTTAAATCCCAATTAAAATTAATACACCTTGATTTTATTGTTTTTAAAACTCCATCAATATTTTCAGTTAACAAAATAAAAACACTCTTAGAGTCTGGTGGTTCTTCTAAAGTTTTTAAAAATTTATTTGCTGCATCCCTGCTAAATAAATCGGCTTCTCTTATTATACAGATTTTAAAAAAGTCAGATTTTGGAGTCAGAATTATAAATTCTTGAATCTCCTTTACTGCCTTTAGCTGAATGCTATTCAAGGCTCCCTTTGGTCTAACAAAAAACAAACTTTCAAAATTTTTATTTAAAGTTTTTTGACATATAATGCACTTCCCACAACCTTTTTCTTTACAATTTATTGATGCAGCAAATTTTAATGATATTGTAGTTAAAAATTCTATATTACTACCATAAAAAAGATATGCATGTGAAATATTTCCAGATTCTATGGAAGAATTTAAAATAAAAATGTTTGAATTATTTTTATCAGTATCTTTTAAAAAATTATAAAGTTCTAACATATCCTTCAGATTGCACCTGATAATACTTTAAATTTTATTTCTTTTTTTAGAAGATTAAAAAACTTTATTTATAGGATTTTAATAGGTTTTTTTATAAGCTTCCTTATATTTACATATTTAGATTTAAAATAAAGCCTTTTTCTTTAAAACATCTATTGTATTTCTTTTTATTATATTAAAAATTTCATCAATTCCTAAGCTTGCATCTATTACCTTAATTCTTTTTTTAAATCTTTCTGCAGTTTGTATATAGCCTTGACAAATTTTAATTTTAAAATCATCTTTTTCATGCTCAATTCTGTCCTTAAACTTTTCTTTTTGGCTTGAAACTCTTTCATTGCTTAGCTTAAAATCAAGCAGCAGCAAAAAAGTAATATCAGGAATCAACCCCGATGTAGCCCATAAACTCATTTTAAAAATATCATTAAAGCCTAAACCTCTTGCAATACCTTGGTAAGCAATTGTTGAATCAAAAAAACGATCACATATTACAATATTTCCTTCTGCCAGTTTAGGAAAAATAACTTTTTCAACAAGTTCAGCTCTTGATGCTAAAAATAAAAGACATTCAGCTTTTGAGGAAATACCATCATTTTTATTTGATAGAAGAATTTCTCTTAACTGCTCGCCTATAATAGTGCCGCCAGGCTCTCTAGTTAAAAAAACATTAAACCCAGCTGAAGTTAAAAACTCACTTAACAATTTAATTTGAGTAGTCTTGCCTGCACCGTCTATGCCTTCAAATGTTATAAAAACACCTTTATAGCTCTTTATTTTTTTATAAAATAAATTCAATTTTTCCCCAGGTTATTAAAAACTAATTATTTTTATATTTTAACATGTTTATATATTTGTTAAAATTAGCAATATAGTCACAATTTTTCCTAATATCTATTATAATATCTATTATAATTATTAATATACAATATAATTTATCAGTTTATTAGCATTTTGTTTTTTAGTATTTCAGTTTTTATAAGTATTGTATTTAAATTACATTTAAATTTTATAATTAAATTTTATAACTAAATTTGATGCTTTCCAAAAAAGAAAAAATTTTTATTAAAAAAAATGGCATTACAATTCCTATAAATATAACAATTTTTATCTTATCATTTATTATATTTATATCCACATCTTTACTATTAAGTTTTTTGACATCATGTGATCCTACAACTTTGGATATATATACAAAAATAAACTCTAATCTTTCTGGAACTAGAACAATTGAAATTGCAGTTAAAACAAAATATATACAGAAAGGTGAAATTACCTTATCAAAAAACGAATCAATCTATGACAAAGTTTTAGAAATACTGCCTAAGGGTAAAATTGAGACTTTTGAAAAAGATCAATACACTCATTTTAAATCAATTCAGGAATTTGATGACATAAATTTTTTAAAACATGTTTCAATTGATAATTATTCTGAATCGCCTCCAGAAAGATTCTATGCAAAAATAGAAGTAAAGGATTATTTTTTTTACAGCAACTACTATTTTTATGACTATATAGATATGAATATTGACCAGTCTTTGTTAGATGCTCAAACTGATAATAGTGACTTTGCAAGGCTTTCAAATTTGTTTAATGCAGATAAGGATTTATTAAAAATCACTTACCAGGTTAAATTTCCAGTTAAAATTACTAACTCAAATTGTGATATTATTGGTAAAAATAATATTGCAATTTGGAACTTAAATTTTGGTGACACAAAAGAAATATTTATTGAAGGAAAAAGAATAAAGTACTTAACCTATATTTTACTAGTAGTTTTAGGCTTTATTGGCATTTTTATATTGTTTCTAATTGTAGTGCTTATAATAAGCAGGAGGAGGAGAATAAAAATAAGAAAAGATAGGCTGCGTTCATTTGATTCTCAAAAATCCTCTTATGATAATTATTTTTATAAAGATAAATTTTAATTTATTGTAATTTTGGTTTACTTTAATTTTTAAAAATTAATAAAAATTAATATTTTTATCAGTTTCATAATTCTATAATAAAATTATTATAATAAAATTTTTTATAATGAGATTATAAAATTATAAAAAAATTGAGTGAAAAATATAATTGAATGAGAAATATATATCTACACCTTTAAATTTTGAAAAAATTAAAGAATTGCGTGCCGGTGATGTTGTTTTTTTAACAGGAAATATTTTAAGTGCAAGAGATGCTGCTCATAAAAGGTTGGTTGAGGCAATTTTTAACTCTAAAGAACTTCCAATCAATTTAAAGGGTCAGATTATTTTTTATGTTGGGCCATCACCAACACCACCTGGTAAAGTAAGCGGAAGTATTGGGCCAACTACTTCAGCAAGAATGGATATTTATACAGAACCAATTCTTAAAGCGGGAGTTGTTGCAACAATTGGCAAGGGCAGCAGAAGCAAAGAAATTAAAGACGTTTTTCTTAAATATAAAGCAGTGTATTTTGTAACATGCGGTGGTGTTTCTGCTTATCTTTCACAAAAGGTAGAAGATATAAAAATAGTTGCATACCAAGATCTCGGACCAGAAGCAATTTATAGTATCCAAGTTAAAGATTTCCCACTATTCGTTGCTTATGATATTTATGGTAATGATATATTTAATTTAAATTAAAAATTTTATTTTAATCAGAATGATAATTTCGAGTTAAATATATCAATTGCACTGTAGATGTGAAAGTAAAATTTTATATTACAGTTTCTGCTCTTCTGGTTGAGTGACATCCAAAAAATACTGCAAAGGGTAATGTTGCCATATGACATGGAGCATGTTCGATATTACAAGCAAGTGCAGTAGTTTTGCCCCCAAGCCCTTGGGGACCAACTCCAGTATTATTAATAGCTTGCAGCAGTTTATTTTCTAAATTAAAGTAGTTTTTATCCGAGTTTCTTAAGGTTAAATTTCTAAAAACTGCCTTTTTAGCTAACAATACCGCTTTTACAGCGCTTCCTCCAATGCCAATCCCAACAATTAATGGAGGGCAAGCTTTAGAAGCATATTCTTTAATTAATTTTAACACTATTTTAATAACTTCATCTTCAGTTACTGAGGGATTTAACATATATAGCCATGAACAGTTTTCACTGCCTCCGCCTTTTAAATTTACTTCTATCTTTATTCCATTTATATTTAAATATTCTATAAAAATCATAGCGGGAGTGTTTGAATTAGTGTTTTTCCTTTGATATAAACAATCACTAACTATAGACTTTCTAAGATAATAATTTTTATAAACTTTTAAAACCGCTTCATTTATTGCATTATTTAAATCTGAAAAGCTAATGTTGGCAGTATTGCTTAAATTATTTTTAATTAAACTAAAGTTATTATTAATAACATTAACATTGTTAATGTTATTAATAGAATCATAAGTATTACTGGCTATATTAAGACTGTCTATATCAGAATCGTTAGTATTATCATTTATCCTATCATTAATACTTTGATTGATACTGTCATTAACACTGTCATTAACACTGTCATTGATGCTGTCATTCATTATACAAACATTTTTTCCAACCCCAATATTTACATAAACATTCCCACAATCCTGGCAAAGAGGGAGCATTTCCTTCTTGGCAATTTGGGCATTTTCAATTATCATCTTTAGTATTAATTTTGCATTTTTATTAGTCTCTATTTTTAGAGAAGATTTTACTTTTTCTAATATATCCTCAGGTAAAATAAAGTTTGCACTAATTAACAATTGTTCAATCTTCTGCTTTATTGTCGAAATTGTTATTTTTGTCATTTTTTTGTTTTCCATTTTTTGACGAGCAATTACTATTTATACACAAATCCCAAGGTCTTTTTCCTTTTGTAATAATTTTTACAATTGGATAACTGCAGTGCTTACAGGTTTCTTTTGTAGGAATAACCAGCCCTTTTTGAGGCAGTGGAAAGGCCTGCTTACAATTAGGATATGCACTACAGCCAATAAATCTTTTTTTTGTCTTTTTAGAAAATCTTACCATTAAATTTCCGCTGCAATTTTTATCAACACAAGGTCCAATAATAGTATCTTCTTTAATTGCTTTATTTATTTCTTGAGAAATTTCGGCCTTGCCGCTTTTTAACTTTATCATAACCTCTTTTAACATTTTTCTTGATTTTTCTACAACTTCTTCTTTAGTTTCATCGCCTTTTGCAATATTATCCATATCTATTTCTAACTCTGAAGTCATATCAGGAGTGGATATTCTTTCAGCATGTTTTTTTAAAATTTTTACAACTGCAATAGCTTTTTCTGAAGGAACTAAAGGATTGCCTCTAATGTAGCCCCTGCTTATAAGATTTTGAATTATAGTATGTCTTGTCGCTTTTGTTCCTAAACCTAGCTCTTCCATTTTTTCAACTAATTTACCTTGTGTATAACGTGGTGGTGGTTTTGTCTGGCCTTCTGTAATCTCTTTATCAATAATCTCCAAAATATCGCCTTTTTTTAACTTTGGCAATATAACATCTTCATGTTTGTAATAAGGATAATGCGTTATCCAGCCTGCATTTATTATATATGACCCAGTTGCAGTAAAAATTTCACCACTTACATCTATTTTTAAAGAGATACTTTTCATTTCAGCAGACGGCAGTAGTGTAG
>JACVJA010000071.1 GCA_015661035.1 Candidatus Calidifonticultor daggyaiensis
TATCCTTATCTATAGATGTTTCTTCTAAATTTTTTATATCATTATTTAAGCCTTCTATTTTTAAATTACTACTGTCATCAATTTCATGGTTATAAATTTCTTGGTAAACACAACTATATTTAATTTTCATACTATTAAAAGAATAGCTTAATAAGCTTGCTCCAGCTGCAGCTGCTGGCGCTATTAGGGCACCAGATTGGCCATAACCTGCTAAACTCCAAATAATATATGGCAAGTGGGTATGATGCGATATAACATCTAAAATTGCTGTGGACTCTGCCCAACCAGAAAAAATTAAAATTATACAACAAGAATTAAAAATACTTTTATTTAACTTCTGTTTTAAAAGGTTGATAGACTCAATATCATGGTCAGAAGTAGAGCCGATAAAATTAATTTCTAATTCATTTATATTAAAATTGTTTTTAGTTAAATCGGTGATATCTTTGGCTGAATTCTTAATTTTTCCAGATAATCTACCATTTATTTTTTCAGTTACTTTTTTATTTAATCTGTTAACTGCACTGGTAATTCTCTGCTCCGATGTATCTTTTGGATGGGCATGGCTGTAAAATCCTATTATTGTAACTTTATCAAGATTAATTTTATCCATAAAAATGTTTTATAATAACACCCATAAAATATAAACTAAATTAATATTAAAGTTTACCAGCTAAATTCATTCTAGAAATTACTAGCTAAAAAATTTCTATTTTTAATATTTTTAAAAAACAGCTCAGGATTGTTTACTATATTTTCTTCAATCCAGTTTAAACCATTTTTTATAGCACCATAAAGCCCTGATTTTTTTAAAAGCTTTGAAAAAACAATTGTGCGTTTAAATGGTATTAATTTATAAACTTCCTGTTTTAAAATCTCTAAAAAATCATCGCTTAATTCAACTATTTCGCCGTTTATGACAACTAATTCAGGGTCTAAAACAATTATCATTGCAGCAATTCCTAATGACATCGTTTTAATTATTTTATTATTTATCAATTCTTTAACTTCAGAGTTTGTTTTATATAACTTGCCTATCACTTTAAAATCAGATGTATTTATATTAATTTGCTTTTGTTTTAAATAATCATCCACTATACTTCTTATCTTTATAATGTCGCATTGAGATTCAAAATATCCTAAATTTTTATCCCTGTTTACTATTTCATCATAATCAATTGTTTCCGCCAAAGGAAGAAAAGCAATCTCACCAAGATAACCATTATAACCTTCTCTTATTTTACCGTCTATTACAACTCCAGCACCAATTCCTTTAGTTATAACTAAATAAATCATGTTTTGTATGTTATTAAAGCTTTTCCATTGTTCACCTAAAGTCTCAAGTTTTACATGGTCTTTAATTATTACATTTACTTTAAATTCATGTTCAAAAAATGACTTTAAGTCAATTCCAACCCAGTCTTTAATATATGGTGCCCACCGAATTTTTCCGGTTTTTTTACTGAAAGTTTCAGGGGAACCAAGGCTTATAAAAGCTATAGAGCTAAAATCAATTTCATTTTCGCTAAGTACTTGTCTAATTCTTTTTATCGTATAATTTAAAATATTTTTTGCAGTAAAATTTTCAGGATATTCTATAAAGCCTTCATATTTAATTTCACCAAGTAAGTTTGATAGTGCAATGCCAATTCCATTAGGAGAAATTACTACCGCTATAAAATAAAAAAGATTTTTATTAAAATAAATAAGAGTAGGCCTTTTACCGATATTGCCGCTAACTTTTTTACCCTCAATAATATAATTAATTTCAATCAACTCGTTTACATTTTCAGACACCGTAGATCTTACTACGCCTAATTCTTTTGCAATTGCTGCTCTAGACATTGGTCCTTTATCAATAAGAAGCTTTAAAATTTGTCCTTTATTTCTAACTTTTAAGTACTGTTGATTATATTTACGCATTTTTGTGTATTAAGTACTTTTGATAAAATTTACCAATTTTTATATAATTTTTAAGTAATTTATAAATTTTTATTATTTTTAAAATTTTTATTATTTTTAAACCTCAGTTATATTTTTGTAAAAATTACTTTAACCTACTTTAAACAATCATAAGCAGTTAAAACCATTATTTTTATTAAGTCAAACCAGCTATCTAAATATACACACTCATCCTCGCCATGCAAGTTTTCACCTTTTGGCCCAATAACTACTACCTCTGTGTTGCTTACCTCCTTAAATGCATATGCATCCATTGCCAAGGGTATCCCTTTTGCAGTATATGGCAAATTTAAAATATTATATGCTTTTTTAATTGAAATTATTGCTGGGTGAGCCAAATCTGTTTTATGACCATGTAAAAACCTTATAACATTTTCAATTTTTGGAAAATAATCTTTAAAATCCTCATATTTTGATAAATAATTTTTCATAAAATTAATTAAATTTTCTTTTACTTCTTTTTCGGACATATTAGAAAAGCTTTCCAGCCAAAAATAAATATGGCCGTTTGTTGGAACAGAACCTGATTCTGCATAACATGAGCCGCCAGAATAAATCTGGTATGTCAAAAGCCTTAATCTCATGTTTGAACTAAAATGTTTTGGTGGAAGTAACTTTGCAAGAACGTCTTTATCGTAAGATTCAAGTGAACAAGCTATTTTTGATAACTTATATATTGGGTTTGGAAGTTCTATATCAGAACTAATTCCACCAGGTCCTTTTTCTTTAACAGTGACTTTAAAATCACTGCCGCCAATCGTTTCAATACCTACATCAAGGCCTGTTGATTCTGCAAGTATTGCAAAATCTATATTTGGATGTCTTAATCTTGCTGCAATAGTGCCGTTTACTCCACCGTTTTCCTCATCTATTACACTTTCAGCATAAACATCACCACTAAGTTTATAGTTTAAATCCTTAAAAAATTTTAATGCTAAAAAGCCAGCAAGTGTACCTGCTTTCATATCAGCAGAACCTCTGCCGTAGAGTTTGCCATCCTTTACAAGCCCGCTATTAGGAATGCCAGAAATTTTCCAATTATTATTTCCACAAGGCATTGTATCCATATGACCTGAAAAACAAAAACTCTTAATTTTGTTTTTTATAGTATTATTTTTATTGACAGTATTATTATTTAAACTGAACTTGCCAATACCATTAAAGCCATTATTATCACTTTTACTGTTATCGTTATTACTGTCAGTATTCTTATTATTTGTATGGCTGCCTTCTAATTTTACAACCAAATTAGGTCTGTCTTTATACTGCTTTTCAACATCTTCAACTTTTCCAAAAAATAGCGGATGCCCTCTAATACCTGAAACATCATCAATTTCAAAAATATCAATATCTTTTTCAGGTATAAATTTAGATACAAAATTATATAAAAATTCCTGACCTGGTTTTTCATTTCCTCCTGGAGGCAAATTTTCAGTTTTAATCTGGACTAGTTTTGAAAGTAAATTTATAAAATACTCTTTATTTTCTTGGAGCCAGTTATCTAAATCTTTATAAATATTTTCCATCTCTTGCATTTTTATTACCTTTAAATTTACAAATTATAATAATGAAATTAAAAGAAATTAATATATAATAAAAAGAAATTTTTTCTTTTTAATCTAATACTTTTTGCTTCATTTTTTATCAAAAAACTAATTTTTAAAATTTAAAAATATCATGTCAATTTAATACTTTAAAATAGCTCGTTGCTTTAAATAATATTTTACCTAAAATATTAAATATTAATCTTCAATTATAACAACCCTGCAAGGAAGTCCCGTTGTATTTAAAATATTTAAAGGACAAACATAAAGCTTAACTTTATCCTTTGTAATTTTTTCCAAACTAACCAGTGGTGCTACTAGATAAATATTATTACTATATACAAGCTCCCAGATGCCTTGTTCATTATCAACATTATCAAGTGAAGGTGTATCCATTGCTAATATAAAAGGTTTTTTATCTAAAAGGAACTCAATAGCCTCTTTTTTTACAAACCAACACTTTGTTAAAAAATCATCTTTATCCCAATGAGAACCCCATCCAGTGGCAAATATAATATTTGCCCCAATAGGTATATCGTATTTTAAATTCTTTATTTTGCTTTTTAATATATTAAGAGTAATATAAGGACGGTCATTTTCTTTTGGAAGCAAATCAAGATCAAATTTTAAAACAAAAGCATCTACACCAAAAAGCTTTTCTAAAGGTATTTCATGCAGGGGTGGAGCTTTTTTTAAACCTAGTGCATGCGCTGGCCCGTCAATATATGTTCCTGTTAACATATGAAATCCTTCAAAAGCCTGTGAATATGCACTAAATTCTACCCAATCAGGATGTTCAAGCTCAATTAATTTAAACTCTGGAAAAGGAGGCCCATAATTCCACATTCCTTCATAAATAGGACCTGAAGCATCAATTAATTTCATATATCTCCTCCTAGGTTATAATTTTTTATTCAAATTTTTTTATATTATAACTAAAAAGATTAAATAAAATCCTATTTTTCTAAATCTAGACTTTCAACTTTTAAAGGTCTTACCGGAATTCTAATCTTCATGGGTTTTATTTCAGAAATATTAATATTTGTTTCCTCATTTATGATTTTAGCAATTAAATTAAAACAAGTTTTTGATTGGCAAAGACCCATTCCAGCCATAGTTGCTCTCTTTACCGCATCAACAGTAATCGCTCCTAGCCTAACTGCTTCCCTAATTTGTTTATCTGTAATTTCCATGCATCTACATACAATAATTTCATTTTTGTCTTTATTCATCTTAACTTTTGATTTTTTATTTAATTTCTTTTCTACTTTCAAAGATAAACTCCTTAATATAATAAATGTTTCACAGTTTTCATAGTAAATTACTAATATTAATATGTTTTTAAAACTAATTTAACAATAAAAATCCTAGAAATTAAAATGCCTTACTTCATTATAAAATTTCTTAGGGACAATTATCCCAACAATAGAAGATGAATTCTTTTTTGAAGACTTAATAACTTTGTAAACTATACCTTTGCAAACATATTCACCCTTTCTATTTAGAGCCCTAACCAACTGACCTTTATTAGGTAATGGAGAATATTCATATGGGATAAAAATTAAGGAGTTCTTGTCATCAAAATTTTTGTTAATCACAAATATACACAAACCTGGACAAATCGCGACACATTTTAGACAACCAATACATTTTTTAGCATCAAGATGTGGCAAATTCGTAATAGGCAACCCAACTTTAATTGCTGAGTGTGGACAAACATCTTCACATGGATTACAAGGTATATCCTCATCACATTCAATAACAGCAACAAGATCATTTTCGAAATCAGTTTCAGAAGGAAACCCAGGAATTGCTTTTAAATCCTTTAGAGATAATACTCCTGCATTATCAAAATTTGGAATTTTTCTTATTTTTTTTAACATTTGGCTCACTATTCAATTCTATAATAATATTTTTAGAAAATCTTTTTAAAATTATAAAAATTATATAGGTTTAACGTCTTTAATCCTTTTATGAATAATTAGTTAAAATGCTTTTTCCTTTTTTCCTTTCTATTCCAAATGAACCCGATCTTAAATCAGAAAGCCTCTTATTTATTTGGTTAAAGTAAATTTTAAAATCCTTTTCTTTTGAATACCCTAATCTAAATGCAACCACCTCTCCAACAAGTTTGCCCTCTTCCATCGCAGTTGATGCTTCTTCTATCCCTGCAACATCTCCAGCAACAAAAATGCCAGGTATTGAAGATTCCATATATATATTGTGGACAGGTACGAAACCACCTAATGCACTAATATATTTCATTTCTAATCCTAATTGCCAGCACAATTCTGAAAAAGGTTGAAAGCCAGAAGCAATACATATAAGGTCACAATTTATTTCAAATTCACTGCCTTTTATATACTCAATAGAGCCATTATTAAAATTTATTCTTGAAATTACTGCACTTTTAACAAAGTTTTTACCCTTGGCTTCTATGATAGTATGAGATGTTAAAATTGGCACACCTGCTCTTCTAATTTTTGCCGCATGTACCTTATAACCAGAAATCTTTGGTA
Organism: Candidatus Calidifonticultor daggyaiensis; assembly: GCA_015661035.1. GTDB lineage: Bacteria > Actinomycetota > Humimicrobiia > Humimicrobiales > Humimicrobiaceae > Calidifonticultor > Calidifonticultor daggyaiensis. Next base: position 6,026 of record JACVJA010000071.1, read on the forward strand.
ATAGCTCAATCACTCCCAAAACTTTTGAGCCCGCTTGCATTAATTGGTAAGATACTATAAGACCAACATTACCCGAGCCAATCATTATGACCCTTTTACCTGGCAATACTCGGTACACATTCATCATTGTTTGTGCAGCTCCAGCACCCATTACACCAGGCAAAGTCCAACCTTTAAATAAAATTGGTTTTTCGAGTGCACCTGTAGCTATTAAAATATTTTCAGACATAATTGTATGAATTTTGCTGTTATTAGTGCTATACATTACACGCTTTTCTGTTGGAAATATCCCAAATACTGTAGTATTTAATAATAATTTTACATTAATTTCTGCTAAATCCTTTAAAAGTTTCTCACCAATCTGAAAGCCTCTAATTCCTGCATAATGTTCTTTTGAACCAAAAAATTTATGCGTTTGAGTAAATAATTGTCCACCCGGTCGATCATTTTCATCAATTAATATAACATTAACCCCGCGCTCCGCAGCTGTTTTTGCAGCACTTAAACCGGCTGGGCCAGCACCAATAATAATTAACTCATAATCACAATTTTTTTTATAGTTATTAGAACTATCCATTATCATCCCACTTTCCAAGACCTTTCATGGTTTCTATTACCATGCCGTCCTTAACCATAGTTACACACGTTCTAACATTTGGCTTGCCATTTACTTTCATAATACAATCTGTACATCTGCCTCTATTACAAAATACTCCCCTTGGCTCATTATATTTTGCAGTAAATCTTAAAGTTTTAATTCCAGCAGCATAAAGAGCTGTAGCTATTGGTTCACCCTCATAAGCTTCAATAATTTTACCATCAACAGTTATTTTAACTTTTTTTATGTATTTTAAATCATCTAAAATTGGATGATTAGAAATTCTATTATTTTTCATATAAAAAACCTTTTTTACTAAAAATAATAATTAAAAAATAAATTACGATATACAAAAAATAAACTAAAAATAATAAAATTTTTTTAATCTAACCAAATTTCTCAGCTATATAGTTATGT
>JACVJA010000072.1 GCA_015661035.1 Candidatus Calidifonticultor daggyaiensis
AAAGTCTTTTGTGTATTTATACCACCACCCCAAAAAATAATATCTTTTCCATATTCTTTTTTTAACTTTTCGGGTATCATGCCGTTAGCTGAAATTTGAACTGGATTTAAAATATCAAAACCAGCATCAATAATATCTGGAATAAGATCAAAAATTGCACCACAACTATGAATAAAAGTTTTCCAATTAGTATTCTTATGAATCCAATTATTTATTTTTAGATGAAAAGGTTTAAATAAATTTCTGTAAACTTCCTTTGAAATTATTAAATTTTCCTGCATACCAAAATCAGTCCCTGAAACATATACTACATCTATATATTTACCAATCCTATCATTTATTTTTTTATAATTTTCAATAGCTATGTTACATTGTATTTCAAAAACTTTTTTTATATAAGATTGTCTTGTATATAAGGAAATATACCATTCGGTTATATCTCTTATACCTTTTGGATTCTTAAGCATAGGCCCTGGGATAAAAGCAACATCACCAAAACCAGAAGCAACAATATTACTATTAATTGAATATTCTGTATTTTTAAATAACTCTATTGCTCTTTTTTCAATAAAAGCTAAATCTTCTTCGTTTAAGATAGAAAATTCTTCTGTATTATCTTGTGGGTTTAAATTTTCCTCTAATATAGGATTTTGTCTAATTATTGAATCAAAAAAATAGCCTCTATATGGCATTTTTGCACTCGGTTGATAGTCTTTATCGCCTTCAGGGTACTGGAAAATACTCCCATCTGGATTCACTATAGTATTAAATAAACCAGGTACTAAAACAGGTGTACCATCCCATAATCTCCATTCTTTCCAATTTTCATTCTTAAAACCAAAAAAATTATAATTGCTATTTAGATTTACAACATCAATACCTATAATATTTTTTAAATCATCTTTTATTTCACCTAGCATTTGAAAAGGTTCAATTATTTTTACTGGCGTGTCTGGCGTATCCAACCCATAATATTGCCTTAACTTATAAACTATACTAATATGCATTCCAGTAGTTGGACTAGAACCAAAATCTACAGGTAATTTATCAGTGTTTTTTCTATTAAGTGCATTTTTTATTCTTTCTCTGCAATTCAAATCATTTACCTTTCAAATAAAATATCAATAATATATTATTCCTTTATAAAATTATATTTTTACGAAATTGGGCTATCAGCATCATCAAAGCCTTTAATTCTATTTTTAGAATTATAAATTATAACTTTATATTCTGTTTTCAATTCACACCTAGGATTTAATGATAACTCCCTCTCGTTTTGTATTACTTCATCTAAATTACCTGGTACAGCAGACCATAATTCAAGTGCAATATTATTAGTTCTTCCATAAAATGGAAAACCAAAATACCCCCTATAAACTGCCCAAATCCAAACGTATTTAAAAATCTTTATATCCCATCTCATTCCGAATCCTAAACCAAGATCTAAATTAGTAATGCCATACCATCCATCTTTAAAATTTTTTAAATATAAACAAAATGCTGTTTTTGTATCAGGTGGTAAAACTTTACTTATGTCAATGACTTTTCCATTTTTTAATTTCAAATTTGGCCATTTAAACTCTGTATCTAAAGGCAAAATTGAATTACCAGAAAAATCCTTATCATATGTATGACCAATAACATTTTCCGGCAAATCAATTACACAATCTTCACTTAAAAAAGGTATACCAATTGCAGGATGATGACCCCACATAAACTTAAAATCTTCATTACCCTCATTAACTATCTTTTCCTTAAATTTAATTACTGGACTATAGGAATTTATTTTAATCTCTTTAAATACTGTAAATGGTGCTCTTTTCATTCTTACAAAAAACTCTACTATTAATTCTTCTATAGAATCCTTTATTATTCTATAATCCCATGGTAAAAAACAAACCTCACCATGAAGCCCTAATCCAGAATTTTTGTAATTAGTAGGTTCATTTATATTCGGTAATAATTCTTGCCAACCTCCCTCATAAAAATCAAAAAAAGCACCACTTAAGTGTTCTTTTGTCAATCTATTTTTAAAATTTCCAGATACTTCTAAGGGGCTTCTCCACATAAAATCTATATCTATAGGCTTATAAGATAGTTCAATTATGTCAGTACCCTTTTCATATAAAATTGTTAAACGAATAAGTTCATTCTCTATTATTAGACTTTTAAAACCCATATATATAATTTCGTGGTATCTACAGCCATAATTTCTATTATGGTGATAAAGACTATTATAGTTCAACTTGTGCATAATATACCCTATCTTAATATAGTTAATAAATTTTAATAATATTCTTTTTTGTTTTAAAATCAAAACATAAAAAAATAATCTACCAAGAATTGCAAAGGTTTACTCATTTAATTTTAAAACATTCACCAATTAGTCTTTTAAATCACCTCTTTTTATATAAAAATTATGCAGCTCTTTAACAATACTTTTAATTTCTTCTTCTTGTTCATTTGATAATTTAATAGATACTTCATGTTCCGTAAGAATTTTTTTCATCTTTTCTTCAGCATAATAAATACAATCTTTTTTGCCTTCTTTCTCCCATTCAGGATATGTGAGTAAATCTGCACATTTTTGTACATATTGCTCATTTTGCCACCATTGGTATGTGTGTTTCTTATCAAGGAAATGTCCAGGGACTATCCCTACTTGATGTATTAAGTCCAATGCAATTGTTTCATCATTTACATTAATGCCTTCAATAAACCGGCCTATCATTCCTGCAAGATCGTCATCCAATATTGATTGTATTGGGCTATGGGCAATTTCACCATATACTCCACCATAAAGATGGATTGAGCTAGCACCAGAAATAGCAGAAAGAATTGCTGGCACTGCGCGCTCTATGCCATTTTGATAATCTATTAATTTAGAGCTTGTATACACAGATGCCGTATTTCTACAAGGTATTCCATAATCCCGCCATATTTGATTATTTGCCACATTGAACAGTGCATTAGCTATATTGCCAAAATAAGGCGCTCCATTCATCATATTTAGAGGATTAGGAAAACCCCAGACATATACTCTGCAATAAGGACTCTTTAGCTGAGCAAGAACAATACCACCAATTAGTTCTGCATTAAATTCAGCAATAGCACCAGCAATTGTAGCAGGAGCTGTAGCACCCATTACAGAACCTGTATCAACTCCTACTGGAAATCCATATTCCAAGGTTTTAAAACCAGCCTCTACAGCAAACTCACTTAGAGTTAGAGGTGAAGAAACCATAAAACCAGGACATAATATTTCACAGCCCGCAACTTTTGCTATTCTAAAATTATATTCCCAATTATAATTTGCGAAGCATAGTCCAGAAAATTTAGTAGAATATTTAATATTCATTATAAAGCCCATGGTCATTTTCATAACTTCGGGTACACCCATATAACCAAAATATGGTGTATAACAACTAAACCAGTCATGATTTTCAAGAGCATCTAATACTCTAACTGCATCAATATACTCTTGTTTGGTAGCATCACGGTGTTCTCCAGTTCTAGGATCAACTATATGCATACCTGGAGAACTTTTAAAATATACTGTGTTTCCACCAAAAATTAGATCATTTTTAGGATCTCTAGCTTTTACACGAAAACTAGATGGGCAACGTTTTAAGCATTCATTTATAAGGCCTTCAGGAAATTTTGCAACTTTCCTCTCATAATCTACAATACAATCATTTTTTTCAAGCATTTTTAAAGCTTCATTATGTTCTATTTTCATACCTGTTTCCTTTAATATATCAACTGAAGCTTTTTTTATTTGTTCTACCTCTTCTTGACTAAGAATATTAAAAGGTGGAAATTTTCTAATAAAACCTTTTCTAGACATTACCAACCTCCAAAAAGTTATTTAAATTAATTTATATTTAATAGTCGCTTTACTAAATTAACTGCTAAAACAGCAGTTGGTTCATAGCCATCAGCACCTATATTGTCTGCAAAATCCTGAGTTATTGGTCCACCACCGACTATAATTTTTAAAGAACTCCTAATTCCTTCCTTTTTTAAATTATCTATTACTTTTTCCATTTCAGGTGCTGTGGTAGTAAGCAAAGCCGACATTGCTAATATATTAGGTTTATATTTTTCTGTAGCTTCAATAAAAGTTTTAGCCTCCACATTTACACCAAGATCGATTACTTCGAATCCATTTGCACTAAGTAAAGTGGCAACCATACCTTTCCCAATGCTATGAAGGTCACCAAACACTGTACCTATTATTATTTTACCTTTTGCTTTCAATGACAGGCCCCTAGATAATATTTCATTTTTAAGTGGCTCCATACCAGATTCCATACATTTTGCAGCTAACATTAAGTCAGGCAACCAAAGTTTTCCATTTTGAAACATATCACCTATTAAAGAAATTGATTTTGTTAAAACATCCAAAGTTTCTAAAGGATTAATTCCTTCATCAATTGATTGTAATACTAGTTTTTTTACATTCTCTTCATTATATTCAATCATTGCCTCATGAAGTTTAGCAAAAATATCACTTTTCATATTAATCTCCCTAAGATTCAATAAAATAAATTTTTAACCAATCGTTTGTCTATTGATTCTTATGCTGTCAATAACTACAGCAAGTATTATAACTATACCAATACTAATAGTTTGTACTGCATGTGGTAAACCAAGTAGTATAAAGCCATTTTTTAATATTCCCATTATTGCAGCACCAATAAGGCTACCAATTATTGTACCTTTACCACCACTAAGACTAGCACCACCAATAATTACGGCAGCAATTACATCAAGCTCAAGACCAGTACCAGCAGAAATTTCAGCAGAAGACAACATTCCAGCAGATATTAATCCTGCAAAGGCAGCTAAAACACTTGTAATCACAAATACTATTAACCTGACTTTATTTACTTGGACACCTGCAAGTTTTGAGGCTCTCTCATTGCCCCCCACTGCATATATATGTCTTCCTAATACAGTATAATTTAAAAATAAAGTGCCAAATACAACCAGCACCAGCATTACTATTACAGAAAATGGGACCTTACCTATATAACCTCTACCTAAATAAATTATTCCTGGAGAAGTTTTTACAAAAATATTAGAACCCTTAGAAATAGTATAAGTTAGACCACGAGCAATGCTTAGCATACCTAGAGTTACAATTAATGCATTTATTTTCAATTTTGTCACAAGCAAACCATTAGCAATACCAATAATTCCACCAACAACTAATCCACAAAATATAGCTAATACTGTTGGTAATCCCATTCTAGTCATTAAAGCACCTGTGACCATGCCACTCAGACCCAATACTGCTCCAACCGATAAATCTAGTCCACCACTAATTATAAGCATCGTCATTCCAATTGATACTACTCCAATTATCGAAATACTTCGTAGAATATTAAAAATATTTTCTGGTTTTAAAAAGTAAGGGCTGAGAACACTTAAAATTATTATTTCAACTATAAGTGCAATTAGCACTCCCCAGCCTATTTTTATACTGGAAATATTTTTAAAGAAACATTTTTTTGATTTTTTCTCTTTAATTTCTTCTGCTATCATAAATCTCCTAAAAACTATTTTTTTATTTTATCCCCATAGTAGCAAATGACATTATATTCTCCTTGTTTGCTTCATAAGAATTTAATTCTGCAACTATTTGGCCTTTTCTCATCACAATTATTCTATCAGAGATTGATAATACCTCAGGTAAATCTGAAGAAATTATAATTACTGCAACTCCATTATCTGAAAGCTCTCTGAGTATCTTGTGAATTTCAGATTTTGCACCAACATCTATACCCTGTGTAGGCTCATCAACAATCAGAATTTTTACATTTGTCGCAAGCCATCTAGCAAGGATAACTTTCTGCTGATTTCCTCCACTCAAAGAGATTACAGGAGCATTAAAACTTACAGTTTTTATATTAAGCAATTCAATATAATTTTTAACTATATTATTCTCTTTACTTTTACTAATAAAACCAAGACGAGCAATCTTTGATAATATAGTAAGACTAATATTTTCTTTAACAGTCATAGTTGATATTATTCCGAATACTTTCCTATCTTCAGGCAATAAACCGATACCAATTTGAATTGCATCCTTTGGTGATTTTATTTTTACAAGTTTACCAAACACTTTTATTGACCCACTTTCAAATGGTAGTACACCAAAAATTGCTTTTACTAATTCAGATCGACCAGCTCCGACAAGACCAGTGATACTTAAAATTTCTCCAGACCTTGCAAAAAAATTAATATTCTTAAAATAATTTTTATTTGTAAGATTTGTTACTTCCAGAACTTTTTTACCATATTTTTTATTGCTGATAAGTCTATTATATAAATCCAATTGTTTTCCAACCATCATCTTTATTATTTCTTCGACAGTTGTATCTTTTGTATATTTTGTACCAATATATTTACCATCTCTTAGTACTGATATTCTATCAGAAATTTTAAATACTTCTTCTAATCTGTGTGAAACAAATATTATAGATATTTTTTGTTTTTTTAATGAATTTACAATTTCAAACAGCTTTTCTGATTCACTTTGTGTCAAAGGTGCAGTAGGTTCATCCATTATTAACAATTTTAATTTATAAACTAAAGTTTTTGCTATTTCTACTATTTGTTTTTTAGAAGTACTAAGATTCTCTACTAATGTTTCGGGGTTTATATCAGTTCCAAGTTTATTTAATACATCCATCGTTTTTCTGTATAATTCTTTTATACTTCTCACGAATAACGAGTGGTTCCTTCCCAGTTGTGAAAGAAAAATGTTTTCCATTACACTCATAGAATCAACCAGAGCTAATTCCTGATGAATAACACTTATTCCTAGAGATATGCCAAGGCTGGGGTCAAGTTTTTCATATTTTTGATTTTCAAATACAAAATCGCCAGAATCAGGTGTTATAGCACCACTTAATATATTTAGCAAAGTTGTTTTTCCTGCACCGTTTTCTCCAACAATTGCATGGCATTCTCCTTTAAAAATAGAAAACGATATACCATCTAGTGCAGTTACTCCCCCAAATTTTT
>JACVJA010000073.1 GCA_015661035.1 Candidatus Calidifonticultor daggyaiensis
TGCTCCCAAAGCAGGCGCGCTAAACCAAACTACGCCACACCCCGATTAAACTGACAAAAATTAAAAACAAAAACTTAAAAAATAAAAAATAAGCCTATATAAAGCCTATATTAATCCTCTATAATATAAACCATTAATCCTATATATAACCTTATATAAACCTTAAATTAAAATAAAATATTTAAGGCTATTTAAAATACCTAAAATAATAAAACAAAATAAAATAATAAAGTAAAATATTTTTTATTAAGAAAAAATCACTTTAGCATTGTGTATATTACCATAAATCTTTAAATTTTCAATAATTTATAGTTACAAAACTAAGCCTAAAGCTAAGACTCTTCTTTTTTAAGATAAACTTTTAAAAAATCGTGCATTTTAACTAGAGCCTTTGCACGATGACTTATTTTATTTTTTTGCTCAACACTTAATTGAGCCATTGTTTTTAGTTTAAAATCATCAGGAATAAAAATTGGATCATACCCGAAACCCCCTGTTCCCAACTCTTGAAATCCAACAACTCCTTTGCAAATTCCTGTTGTAATATTAATAATTTGCTTTAGTGGATGGTATAAAACCATATAGCAGACAAATTGAGCTTTTCTTTCATCCAAATTATTATAACCACTTAATTCATTTAAAAGTTTTTTCCTATTTTCTTCATCCGAGGCATCGCTACCTGCATAAACTGAAGATATAACACCAGGTGCACCACCCAAAACAAAAACCTCAAGTCCAGAATCATCAGCTAAAGCCAGCTTATTTGTAAATTGTGATATGGTTTTAGCTTTTATTGTTGCATTTTCTAGAAAACTTTCAGTACTTTCTTTAACATCTGGAAAATTATCAAAGTCTTTAAAAGTTAAAAATCTTAAATTTTTTAGATCTTTAAAGTAATCTAAAATTTCAATAATTTTACCTTCATTTTTTGTAGCAAGTACAATTTCCATGGTTATAATTAATTACCCTAAAATTATTTTTTTTTCAAGTTCAATAATTTCCCATAAAGATTTAACAGATAAATCAAGCATTTTTTCAAATTGTTCTCTTGAAAACGTAGACCCCTCTGCACTAGATTGTATTTCAATAAAGTTACCACTAGAATCCATTACAACATTCATATCAACCTGTGCTGCGCTATCCTCATAAAAACACAAGTCAACCATAATCTCATTTTCTACAATACCAACACTAATTGCAGAAAGGAAATTATTAATTGGCATTTCCTCAATAATTTTCTTATCTACTAAATTTCTTAAACAATCATATAAAGCAATGAAACTCCCATTAATTGAAGCTGTTCTTGTTCCACCATCTGCCTCAATTACATCACAATCTATCCAAATAGTTCGTTCACCAATTTTTGTCAAATCTACTACAGCTCGTAAAGATCTGCCTATTAGCCTTTGTATTTCATGGAATCTTCCGCTAATTCTACCTGTAATTTGTGGTCTTAATATCCTTTGGGGTGCAGATCTTGGCAACATGTCATATTCTGCTGTAATCCAGCCTTGACCTTTACCTTTTAAAAATGGAGGAACTTTATCTTCAATAGATGCAGTACAAATAACTCTAGTATTTCCCATTTCGATAAATACTGAGCCTTCAGCATGAGAAATATATTTTCTGGTTATTTTAATTGACCTAATTTGATTTGTTCTTCTGCCATCAACTCTTAATTTAGTAGAATTCATAAAAGCCTGCCTTTTCTAGTAAAATTAAATCATTAATCAAAAATTATCTAAATTATCTACTCTAATAATTATTTGCTCCACCAATAGTATCTAAATTAACCTTTTCAACTTTTTCAATTTCATACCCTAAGAAAAATTTACCAATCTCTAAAAATTTACAGTTGCTGCCTGTTTCAAAAAAAACTTTTTTTGGTTTATCTAAAGAATTATTAAGTAAGCTATTATTTTGAAGAATAAGCCTTACTTGTTTTGCAGTTTCATATGCAGAATTGACAAGATTAATTGCTAATGATTTTTCTAATTTTAAAAAACTAAAATTGCAACAATTATTTATTTCTTCTTCAATTAATGGAAAATGAGTACAGCCTAATATTAAAACATCAATATTTTTAGATATTAGTGGAAAAATAAATTTTAATATTAAATTTCTTAGTTTATTTTCATCAAAATTTAAATTTCCAGTTCCATTAAATTTTCCTTTTTCAATATAATCTACAAGCTCAGAGGCAGGCTCTGAATAAACATCTACACTACTCTCAATTTTTTTTATAGCAATTTCATAAGCCTTACTTGCTATTGTTGAATTAGTTGCTATTACCCCAATTCTTTTTACTTTTGTTAGACTTACAGCAGCTCTTGCACCAGGCTCTATTACTCCTACAATAGGTATATTAAAAAATTTTTTTAAATCAGCCAAAGCTGCTGCAGAGGCTGTATTACAAGCAACAACCAAAAGTTTTATGTTTTTAGAAATTAAAAAGTTTGTTATTTGAAAAGAAAAACTTTTGACATCTTCAAGGCTTTTTGTACCAAATGGAAATCTTTTTGTATCGCCAAAGTAAATAAAATTCTCATTTGGTAAAAGTTTTTCAATCTCTCTTAATACGGTAAGACCACCAACTCCTGAATCAAAAATACCTACAGGTCTTTTACGATCAATAACATCGTCCTTATTATGATATTTATTATGATATTTATTATTATAATCATTATTATAATTATTATTATTATTTTCGTTCATCAAATTACCTAATTAAAATTCCTTTAAAAAATTTTTAATTTTTTCATTAAAAACCTCCGGACTTTCTTCCATTGGCAAATGCCCTGAATTAGATATAATTTGCAATTGTGAATTTTTAATTAATTTCTTAAATTTATATGCATTCTCTATAGATATCCAGTTATCATACTCTCCCCACACAACTAAAACAGGGACCTTAATATTTTTTAAAACAGTAACAATATCATAATTTAAATTACTTTTGCTAACTTGTGACTTTATAACTAAATTATAAACTTTATTAGTATTCTTTATTTTAAAGGGCATAAGATAAAGACTTATCCAATCACTATCAATTTTACTTTTGTCATAATATGCAGAAGTTAGTATATCTTTAAATCTATGTTGGTTTAAAAAAATATTATAATATAAAATATCTACAATTGATTGATTAATAAGCTTATTTAAGAAAAGATTTAAAAAACTTTGTTTTTTATTGCCAATATTTTGCTTATTTTCATTATCAGTGTTTGAAAAGTTTTCAAGTCCTGAGCTATCTATTAAAATAATTTTTTTTATAATCTCTGGGTTTGTTTTAACCAACAAATCATAAGTCATTACTGCAATTCTACCACCCATTGAATGGCCAACTAATATAACCTCTTTTAGATTTTTTTGTAAAATAAAATCTTTTATTATTTTAGCTTGTGAAAAGTGAGAATAATCTGAATTTAAAATCCTTTCAGAATAGCCAAATCCCTTTAAATCAATAGCATAAACATCATAGCCTAAAACTGCAAGATAATCTATATTAAACCTATAAGAAAAAGTACCTCCTCCAAACCCATGAATTAATATTATACTTTTAGAACCATTTACAGCATTATCGCTTTTAGTAGCTTTACTTTTCTTTGCTATATTTGCTATATAATGAATTTTGACATTATCAATTGTAATATATTTACCAACAATATTATTATTAACACCATTATTTAAATTTTTAATAGTATTAGAATTATTATAAAAACTATTAACGTTATTCATAATAATATTTTCTTTATTAAATTCTAATGAAACAGTTGTAAAATTTTTTATCTGATTATAAGCATAAATCCAATAAAATAAGTATGCTAAAATAGAAGAGAAAAGTATTGATAAAATAACTATTAAGGAAATAATTTTTTTATTTAATTTTTTACTATTTTTAATCATATAATTTTAATTTAGTTTGAAATCAGAGAACACAAATTAAGTGGATGTTTAAAAATTCACTTAAAAAAGTGTTTTTTATATTAAAAGTGTTTTAATATTTAAATAAATCATTTAAATAACTTAGATCAAATTTGTATAGGATAGCCTTTAGATACCCAGTCTGCATAACTTGGATTATAATTATAAACCGGTTTATATCCAAGACTGATTAGTTTCTCTGCAACCAACCCACTTGCAGGACAATTCTCATCATTACTGTAAACTACAATAGGAATACCTTTTTTTAAAAAACTTTGAGCTTTATTTTCAACTTCTGAATTTAATAAAGATATTGCCTTTGGAATATGGCCTTTTTTATAATCTTCTGGATCTCTTGCATCAACAATAATCATCTCTTTATCTTCATCAAGCCAATCCTTTAAACTACTGGCATCAATATCAAAAACCATATTAGCCTCCAATCTTTTAAAAAAATTTATTAATTTTTCAAATATTAATATTTTAAAAATTATAATTTTAAAGTTTTTAAAAAATCTTATTAATTTTGCAGCAACACTGTTTAACTATTATAATTATTATAATTGTTTTAATCAGTTTTTAACAAATAATTCTTTGATTATATTTTATAAGTTTTTTACGTCTTTAAATTTTACAAATTAACTTAACTAAATTATACATGTATTTAGGAATAGACTTTTTAATAAATAATTTTAATGAAATATTTGTTAGTGAAGTAAACATAGGATTACCCGGTGGAGCAAGAGAATATGACTTAGTCTATAAAGTTATTTTTAAAAAATCATCCGATGTATTTTCTAAAATAGAAAATTTATCACAAATAAAATTTAAAAAAGATTTTCAAAGTTATATTAGAGAGTTGCCATACTTTAAGGAAATAAAAAAATTAAAAATATGGATGGATGGCAAAGGCCCTGCTCCAAATATAAAAAAGGATTTTCCAAAATTCTTAAGGCTAGAAGATAAGTGGGTTCAATATCAAATCCTAAAAGATAAATTTCCTGTAATCTATTCACAATTATATGATTTTACAAAATTAGAGAGTTATAAAAAATTTTTAAATGAATACAGTGGATTTATTTTAAAAAGAAGGCTTGGCAGAGGTGGCCAAGGCTTTTTTGAGATAAAAAACTTGCAATATATGGAAAAGCTAAAAGAAAGCAGGATCCCTAAAAACTTTTATATTGTTCAACCTTATATCAATAGCAGTATAAATGTTGGAGATAAAAAATACAAATACTCAATAAGAACAATTACATTTGCAGGAAATTTTATTTGCGCTTTTGCAAACCTAGCAGATAGATTAACTTCAAACCATGGAATAAGATTTTATATAAATCCGTCTGATTTGGATGAATTTAATATTAAAAATAAAAACTTTAAAATTATAAAAATTGTTGAAAAAGCATGGGAAGGTAAAATTTTTTTTGGTAAAAAAATTCCTAAATACCTGTTCTATAATCTTTTTGAAGAGGAAATTGCTGATACAATTTTTAATATTCCTAAAAAAATTTATAATAAAATTATTGAAATTTCAGTTTTAATAAATAAATTCTACCAAGAAATAAATTACGATTTACTACCAAAATGCTTTTTAGAAGAAAATTAAGCATTCAATATTTTAGCAGATTTAACGAATATATACATTTCTACAAGGATAAGGAATTTCAATACCTTCTTTATCAAACTTATCCTTAATTCTTTTTCTTAATTGCCTTGCAATTGTCCATTGATTTGAAGCTTTAACTTTACAAATAATCTTAAAAATAACAGCTGAGTCTGATAATTCACTAATTCCTCCATCACCTAAAATTTCAGGCCTTTCTAAGATAAGATTGCTGTAACTTTTATCTTGCATTATTTCATCAAATACACTATTTAAAACATTTACAACTTTATCAGTGTTCTCCTTATAATGAACACCTATATCAATAACTGCTCTTGACCACTCTTGCGTATTATTGCTTAAAATCTTTATTTCTGAATTGGGGATAAAATGCAGAACTCCTTCTAAATCACGTATTACTGTTGTTCTTAAATTAAACCTTTCGACAACACCTGAAATATTGCCTACTGTAATTACATCATTTACTTGAAACCACTGTTCAAATAAAATAAAAGAGCCGTTTATTATATCTTTTATTAAGCTTTGTGCACCTAAACCAATAATTATACCAATAATTCCAGCACCAGTAATTATAGGCAGTATACTTATTCCAAGCTGGTCTGTAATTATTAAAATTCCAGCAATTATGCTAAATGAAATAATTAAATTAGAAATAACACTATTAAATGTAAATGTCTTTTTTCTAAATTCTAATTTTTCATCTGTAATTTTTCTTTCTATAATATTTTTTAATTTTTTAGATAACCCCCTAATAATTAGAATTATAATAACAACAACAGAAATTATGATTATGATGTTCATCCGGTTTGATTTTAGGTTTGCTATAATAGCTTGAGAGTTAATGTTTAATTTTAAAAAGTCAGTACTCATAGTATGCCCCCTTTTTATATCAACCACAACTTTTACCAAATCATTAAAAATCTTTAATATATTCCCTTTTTTACTTTAACTTATCTAATTTAATCTAGCTTTATCTACTTTATTTAGTTTAATAAATAAAATTAAAATAACTATAAAATTTAATATTGCAATAATGAAAAGAAGCAAGTTTATTCCCATAGCTTTAAAATACTGAAAAATGTAACCACTAATTGGCTGAAAAAATATTAACCCAAAAACAGACATTGAAATAGTTACACTTAAAATTGTCCCGCAAATTTTTTTATCCTCACTTACCGCAAGAGCATTTAAAAGCGGGAAAAAACTTGAATAAGTTATTGCTTGAAATATGAAAAATATTAGCTTTATGATGACTAAATTTGTAAAACTATAAATAATTGTACTTAAACATCCTATAACAGTCAAAATTAATAAAAGTTTTATATTTTTAATTTTTTTAATTAATCTTGAAGAAATTATTACGCCGACTGCATTAAAAAGCCAAAATATTGATAAAAATGCAGATCCTAATGAT
>JACVJA010000074.1 GCA_015661035.1 Candidatus Calidifonticultor daggyaiensis
AAAAGTTAAAACTTTTTCTTTTCCCAGCAGTTTTTATTTTTTTATTTCTATTTACTTTAGCGCTAACTTGCAACCAATGTAAAACCTCTACAGGTACTACTGAAACCAGTATTTCTAAAGAAGAAGGGGAAAGTTTAGCAGAAACTGCTTCTACAACAACTACATCAGAAATAGATTCTAAAAAAACAGAAAAAATTAAAACTACTATTGAAACAACATCAGCAACTGACACATCAACCGAAGAAAAAGAATTAAATAAACCACCTACAATTCAGTTAGAGATTTTCGAAGGGCCAACATATTCCCCTGCTGATAATGTTTGTTTTTATAGAGTTAAAGCAATAGTAACTGGTAAACCAGCGCCAGAAATTGGATTTAATAGAGATGACAGCAATGGGGCATGGGGTAAAGATAAAGCCCAAGTAAATTTAAAAGAAGGCGAATCTTTTGAACTAGTAGCTGTAGCAAAAAATTCATCAGGATATGCAACTGCTTCTATTAACTTAACTTGGGGTTGCAGTGGCCTCGAAGAAACTGCTACTACAAGTACGACTTCTTCAGCAGAAACTTTTAAGGTCACTGAAGTTAATGCATATGTAAACCCTACAAATTTTACTGGAATTTGTCCTGCATCTGTAACTTGGAGTGCAACAATCAAAACTAATGGACCTGGAACAGTAACATATAGATGGGAACCTGAAGGCGGTCCACCACTACCAGCTCAAAACTTAACATTTACAAATGCAGGGGCACAAACAGTCTCAATAAATATAAGTTTATCAGCAGGTTACCCTGATACTAAAGCCAATTACAGAATTCATATAATTGCTCCAAACGATTTAATCTCTAACTGGGCAACCCTGACATTAACTTGCTATCCAGATATTGAAGTTAGACCACCTGAAGTCAATTTTGGAACCGTTGCTGGAGATACTGCATTAACTTATGGAGTGATAGTGAAAAATACCAGTCATGGGAAATTAGATATTTTAGGTGTAAGTATAAATACTGGTACATCATTTTTTTCAATAGAAAATAATCTATGCTCATCACATAGCTTATTTATAAATGATGAGTGTACTATTACGGTAAAATTTGGCCCATTAAGTGTTATACCTCCCTCAGGTACAGGCTACCAAGGTACTCTAAGAATAAGATCAAACGATCCTGACGAATCAACAGTAAATGTGGTGTTGCGTGCAACACAAAGATAAAACAAAGATGAACATGTATACATTAAAAGAAATAAATAAATAAGAATGAGTAATTAAAAAAGAGATAAATAAAAAGGGTATAAATAAAAAGGGGATAAAATAATTATGAATTCAAACACACAAATAAATAGCCAAAAAATTAATATTGGTATAATACTAGTCTTTTGGCTTATTTTTACTTTCTTTATAATAAATACTTCCAACATTTGGTTTTGGCAATATTTCGAGCCATTAGCAAGATATGTAAGCATTTTTTTAATATTTGCTTTTCCTGTGCTAGGTATAGCACTTATAATCCTTGCCGCAAAAGTTCAGACTACTAAAGCCATTAAAGCATTTCTCATACTTACTGGTTCTTCTGCAATCGGGATAGCTTTATTTGGTGTACTCCATAACCTTTTTTACGTTTTTTTAATAAAATTTTTTGCCAATAGATTTGGAAATGATTTTGATGAAGCAGTATTTTTTACTCTTGCTACAGTTATTTGCCCTTTAGCTTTATTAGTTGGTATAATCGGAACTATAATTTTGATCTATAGAAAAAGGACTTAAAAGCAACAAAATATTATAATTTGCTAACATAAATTAACATACACCAACAATATATCGAAATATATAATTATTTGAACTATTTAAGAGCTGTTTTTACAAATACTATTAAAAAATTAAAATAAAGTTAAAAGTTGAACTAAAAGAATATGAAAGTATGTATTGTTTCAACATATCCTCCAATAGAATGCGGTATTGCAACATATACGTCATATCTTACAAGCGAATTAAAAAAATACGTAGACAATATTTATATAATTAGTGAATACAGTGCCAAAGGTGAAAATGTATTTGGTATTTATGACAGTAATGAACCTGACTTGGCTCATAAAATATTTCAAGTTATAAATAAAATTCATCCGGAAGTTGTTCACATACAGCATGAATTTGGTTTGTATGGGATGCATAAAGGAGTAAATGTTATTCCACTTATTTACAAATTAAAATTAGCAAAAACGCCAGTTGTTGTTACAATGCACACAATTTATGATCATTTTACTTATGATAATAAAATAATAACAGAAGCAATTATTAGAGCATCAGATGCTATTATTGTTCATGAAAATTATCAAAAAGAAAGTATTTTAAAAAATATCGCACAATTTAATCATATTTTTACAATACCACATGGAGTTAGAAAAGTAAGTTTTATTAAAAATGCAAAAGAAATTATAGAAAAAGAACTGTTAAAAAAAGAATCATTAAAAGATAAAAAAGCCATCCTTCTTATGGGGTTTTTTAGGCCAAGTAAAAATTTTGAGCAGATAATAAAACTATTTCCTAAAATTAAAAAGAAAGTAAAAAACTGTGTCTTAATAGTGGCTGGAGATGCAAGAATTGGTGAAAATTTAGAATATTTAAGTTATTTAGAAGAACTCATAAAAGCTTCCGAAGCAAAAGATAGCATTATATACATTAAAGGGCATTTTGACCAAAAAAGATATGACCAAATTGTCTGCTGTGCAGATGTAGCAGTATTACCATATAAAATAACTGCACAAAGCGGAGTAATGGCTCATTTTCTTGCATACAGTATACCGTTAGTTACTTCTGATTTAAGAGTTTTTAATGATTTATTAAATAAAGTAAAAATTGGCTTTACTTGTAAAAACGATGATGAATATATAAGTTCAATAGTAAAAGTTTTAACTGATAACAATCTACTCATAGAATTAAAAAATAATATTCAAAATTATGTAGCTAAAAACTTACTCTGGGAGATTATTGCTAAAAATACGGTGGAAATTTATAAAAAATATATATAAAGTATATAAAATAATAAAAATATATAAAATAATAAAAAATAAATTTTAAATTTTATTATTATTTAAAAATATTTTCATACATAAATATTTAAAACTCAGGCGGAATATTTATTTCAACACCTTTGTATTTATGTTCTCTAGCTAACTTATACGCCTCATTATACTTATGTGCTATAACTTCCCATGAAACAACAGTTTTAAGATATTTTTTTAAATTTTCAGAAAACTCGTCCCTTAATTTTTCGTCACACGCAAGTCTAATAACTTTTTCTTTTAACATTTCCTTATTTGTAAACAATAATCCGCCTTCACTTTCTAATGTTTGTGCAGTTAAACCTTCAAGAGGTGCTGTAGTTATAAAAGGCTTTTTTAATGCAATTATTCTTGCTAAAGTCCCAGATTGGGTCTCATCAACTGTTGGTAATACTATAAAATCACAAACAGCCATGACTTTATAATAAATTTTTCCCCTTGGAATAAATTCATAATAATGGGCAAGACCTTTTTTCTCTAAAATTTCAAGTCCTTCTTTATACTTTTCATAATCCTGTATATGTGCACTGTCTCTTAAAATCCCACCTGCAAGCAAATCCCAGTTTTGACCGGTTCTTTTTTTGATTTCTGCAGATATTTCCTCCCACATTGATGTTAGAATATCCCATCTTTTATTTGCTTGTATCCAGCCTACAAGTCCAACCAAATGATCGCTTAAATATTTAACCTTATTTAATCCTAATTCTCTTTTTAATTTTGGAATATCTTTCTTTTCCCACTGTATATCAGGCCTTGCACCATGCCTTATAATAATTATGTTTTTGGGAAGAACCCATTTTTTTTGTGTGAAAGTCCAGTTTAATCTCCATTTTAGATAATCATTTTTAAAAATAACAATATCTGAGCTCTCGCAAAGTTTAAAAATAAATTCCTCCTCATATTCCTTTAATCTTCCATGAACAGTATGCGGCTCAACAACAATTGGAAATTCACTAATTGAGGAAAGTAAATCTAAAAAACCTCTGTTCCTATCCCCAATTCCCCTGCTGTCTACATATTCATAAAGTCCATATTCATGTTGGATATGAACAACATAAGGTTTTAATTTTTTTATTTTTTCAGCTACCGGTTTCCACCACAAATACTTTTTGTTATCTATTAGCGGATACACACCCTTGCCTTTACCGTCAGTATGAGATATTACTAAAACATTCCTATCAGGGTTAGCCTTTTGGATAAATTCTCTTGCTTCTTCAGCAAAAGTAGCAATCCCACATAGCCTTGGTGGATAACTTGAAACCAAAACAATAGGTTTTTTCTCAGTTAATTTACTCATCTAAAAAATCTTTATTATTTTCTAACTTAACTAAGTTTAGCTGAATATTAATTATTATAGCATATAAAAATTAAAATAAGTTTTTCGTAGGATTTACTTTTTCCAATATTCTTTTTAAATAAGCAATTATTCTAAATAGAATCCTATTTTTTTATTTTTAGTTCCTATTCATAAAATAGAACCTTTAGATGCTTATTAAAGAATCGAAATTTACAAAGCTCTTAAAATCAAAAGATGCAATCATAATAATATTTTTATTATAATTTAATATATAGCTTTTATGGATTTTATTATTTTGTATATGTTACATTCAAACTTATATCACTCAAATCATATAAAACATAATCTGCTTTCCCATCACCATCTGTCTGAGACATTTCAAAATATAAACAAAGCTGATACCTGTTAATATTGCTATTAACTACATTTTGTAAATCATTTTTAAGAACTCCTGGACTTTTACCAAAATTAGCTGCTAAGAGATTTACAATCTCAACACCATCTAAATTAAAATCGCCTGGGGTTACTTGTCTGGGTCCCCAATAGACTGCTTTAATTATAAGGGGACCATAAGTTTTAAAAGGCGTGCCGGATATTATTGAAGACTTACCAGAAATTTTAGCTGATTCAATTGTCGTACCTAAAAGTTTTGAAATATCAAAGCTTATAAAACCTCTGATCTCATTATCGAACTCATTATCTCCAACGTAAATTGCTGAGTAAACAAATACATTGCCCCCACTAATATCAGCACATTCTAAAGGAACAACTGGCATATATTCTTCAAACTTTTCTTGAGTCTCACTTGTAGATGCTTCTACTGCATTTTCTCCCTCTGATGCAGTATTTTCTACTTCAAAAGATTCTTCTGGGGATTCTTCTTGCAATACAGTCTCATTTGAATCCTGGGATTGGCTTTCATTTGATAGAATAGATTCTTCAATTTCTTTTGTTTGTATATCTTCCGCAGTATTTGCAGCTTCATTAGTCTCATTTTCTGCCTCTACCTGTGACTGAGATGCCTCTTCAGAAGACTGGGAAAGCTTTTCTCTTATCAGTCTTGCCCTGGTAATCTACCGCAGGCACAACCTGAAAATACAAATACTAATAAAAATATAGAAAATGTCAGGACTGCTGAGCTAAAAAATAAAAGCTTTTTTGTTTTATTTATTTGCATAACCCCTCCCTTTTATGAAAATATTTTCTTTAAACATGGTTAATTTATATAAAATATAATCCTACCAAACAAATACTCACTTTTTATGTCATTTTTAATACTGAATAAAAAAGTTACAAGTAAAGTTATGGAACATGTAAAGTTAATGGCTTAATATAGCTTAAGAGATTTATAAAATAATAAAATAATAAGATTAATTTAAGTCAAATCAAAAAATTAAATAAGACTTTTAAATTAATTTTATATATTTTAATTAAATTTTATATCTAAACACAAGGAATATTAATTTTTTTATTAATTGATTATACACCTATGCTTAATAATTGTAAAAATATTTGTTGGTTTAGTATCATTATTTTTTATACATCTTTATTCAATAAATCCTAAATTTTTTTCTAATAAAAAGTTTTTTAATTTATTTGTATGTTTTTTTCTTTTTACAGGAAGTTCTTCGCATGCGCCAGATATTAAAAATAATAATGCAAACAAAAATAATAAGTTTTACCCATATACTTACTGGTGCCCAGATGGCAATAACTACCAAAATTATTCCTATAACAAAATGAACTAAAAGATTTCGCCAATCACAAATATATGATTTAAGGCCAATTAGTATCTTGGTAAAAATTATTTTGGAATTTTTATAAAAGTTTTCTCTTTTTTCTAATTTTAACAATTTAATTTCTCCTTTTTTATCAGGTTGTTCTTTATAATGTTTAACAATTTAAAAAATATTTCTTTTTCATCCTCGTTTATATCTTTAAAAATTTCTTTCTCGATTATTGCCACTATCTTTAAATGATTATTTTTTAATTCAACAGCATTTTTAGTTAACTTAACATTTTTTATCCTTTTATCGTTTAAATTGGGTTTTATTTCTATTAGTTCTGCTGCTTCAAGTCTTGGCAACATTGTTGAAATTGTGGATTTTTTTAAACAATTTCTCTTCACTATTTCGTTTATACTAATTTGGTCATTTTCCCAAAGACTCATTAAAAGCTTCATTTGTCCAGTGCTAATAGGCAGCTTTGGATGCTTTTTTAGCTTTGATGTTAATAAACGTTCTTGCAAATGGTATATTTGGCTAAATAAAGAAAAATAACTACTCATAAACTAAATACTCTCTTTTGTCTTTAATTTATATTTTTTAAATTGTTTAAAATACTTTTTTTTTAAAATAATTTATTCTATCAAAAGAAATTTAGAAAATTTTGTAAAATATTAGTACTATATAGAACTAATGTCAACATAAAATTAGATTTTTCTGTATTAATTGAGCTACCTATTTTTAAAAGCTAGAATATGTGCAGTAAAACCATCTAAGAAAATACATAGAAGGTCATGGATTCTGCCAAGAAAATGTATCTTGCAGAAAATGTA
>JACVJA010000075.1 GCA_015661035.1 Candidatus Calidifonticultor daggyaiensis
TGCTTTAAGAGAGGTCTTAGAAAGACGCCTTAATGTTCAAAAATATTTACCTATAATGCCGGCAATTTCTGCAAGTATGGCAGTATTTTTAATGTTTATGGCTATTAATACAAACATTGCACCAATTTTGAAAAATATAAAACTATTATTACCTCTAATAATATCTACTGTATTAATTTTCCCCATACTTTTCTTAGTTGCTTATCTAATAAGCATTAAGCTCTTTTCAAAAGGTAAAAATATAGCCATAACATATTCTTCAGGTATGAAAAACCTGCCAATTGCTATTGGTATAGCTGCTATAAGTTTTAAAGGCTTGGAGATGCTGCCAATTGCAGTAGGTTTTGCTTTTCAAATGATTACAGCAGTAGCTTTTTATCAGTTATTTAAACGCACTACGGCTAAATAAAAGATGACAGTTTAAACATAGAATATAGATAAAAGTAGAGAAAGAATAATCGCAAAAAACGTGGGTTATAATAAATATGATTCATAATGAATATGATAAAATTGCAAAAAGCTGATAAGATTAAAGGTATATAAGGTAAAGATTTAGAAAACTTGGCTTACAAAATTAAGAAATTTATAAGAATATGAAAGAAAGAATTAAAAATAAAACAGTATTTATTTTAACTCCAGAAGAATACTTCATGTTAAAAGAAGTATTAATAGATGAAGATAAGGATAAAGCTTTAAAATTTGTTAGGGATGTTTTAGGGAAAAAAGTAAAAGAAATTGAAAAAATAGGCTGTGTTCCGGTGTTTGAGGCTATTTATAAACCGGGCCAGAAAGATGAGTTTAAAAATAAACCTTAAAAATCCTTAATTTAAAAATTATTTATTAAGTGAATGATAATTTTATTGTTTAAGTTTGTGTAGTGAAGATGAAACAGGGGAATTATATTTTTAATATTATAGTCTACCTTATAGCCATAGTTTTTCTAATTATTTCATTTATAAAAAGTAAGCAAAAAACAAAAAAAGCTTTAATAAAAGCTTGGAATTCTTTTAAAAATATACTGCCTATGCTTCTTGGGATAATTACTAGCATAGGGCTTTTGCTATCTATTCTTAATCCCGAAATAATTAAAAAAATAATTGGTGAAAAATCGGGAGCTTATGGTGTTTTAATATCATCAATTTTAGGATCAGTGGCATTGTTTCCAGGAGTTGTGGCTTTTTCAACTGCCGCACTTCTTTTAAGCAGTGGGGCTGGTTATGTTCAAATGGCCGCATTTGTTCAGACACTTATGATGGTTGGAGTTATTACACTTCCGATGGAAATTAAATATTTTAATAAAAAAATAGCCATATTAAGAAATTTAATATCTTTTGTTTTGTCAGTTGGTGTTGCTTATTTAATCGGGTTTATACTTGGGCTATGGAATTAGTTAATCAATAAAAAGTAAATAATCACTTAAAAAATATAATTTATTATAAATTAGTTAGGATAATTCATTGAAAGAAAATAATAAAAAAGTATTTAGCTTAAAACTATTTTTAAAACAATATCTGTTTTTTTTAATAATGCTTATACTGCTTGGATTTTTTCTTATTTTTAAATTTGATATAGGTATAAAAGCAGCTACTGTTATTGTTTCTAGCTTTAAAGAAATACTGCTTGTTCTGCCTCCTATATTTATATTAATTGGTTTACTTGATGAATGGACATCAAAGGAAACTATGATTAAGCTTATGGGAGAAAAATCAGGCTTAAAAGGTATTCTTCTTGCATTTTTAATTGGAACTGTTGCAGCAGGTCCACTTTATGCAGGGTTTCCTATTGCTATGATTCTTATGAAAAAGCATGTGAAATTTTTTAACATTATTATATTTATTGGTGCTTGGTCAACCACAAAAATACCAATGCTTTTATATGAAATGTCAGCACTTGGATATAAGTTTGCATTGGTAAGGCTGGCTTTAAATATATTTGTTATTATAATAATTGCTTATATTATGGAGTTAGTAATTAAAAAAGATGAAATTAGTTCAATTTATAAAAAGGCTGAAAACTATTAATTTACTTTTACTCAATTAATTTTACTTACCTAGGAATTGATTAATGAATCTAAATAAAACTAAATAGTTTATCATAAAACTTAATCTTTAAGAATTTCTCTTGTTTTTTTTATTTCAATTATTTATTGAAACCCAGAAAGGACCAATATAAGCTTCTCGACCAGCTTCTGTTACAGCTCTAACAATATAGTAATCTGCACCTTTTGTATTTAATTTATCTGGGTTGATAGGGTTGTTGCTGTATTCATTTATATAATATTTTCCGTCTTTTCGAATACATTTTTTTATTCCGTATTCTGTTCCAGTAATGGTTTCACTGTCGATAATCTCAACTCTTGAAATTATGTTATTTATAGGTATTGACTTTAAGATCTGGCCATTTTTTATAATTTCAATAGTTCCATTCCAAGAATTTTTAAAATATTTTCCGTTTATAGGATTTTGTGATTTTTGTGGTGTATATGCACCATCCTGTGCAAAGGTAATTTTTAAAATTCTTCCTTGTGTATTTGAATTTAAGATCAAGTGATTACTTTCAGAGAAATTTATGTTATTTATAGAAAAATCAAGATAAGGTCTGCCATAGTCTGATGATGAAAATATCTTTTGGTTATAAAGACTGTCAAATATATCTATTCTTGTAAGCGATAAAGAATAAACAGCTGTAATTCCACCGTAGTAGGGTTTTTCATTTCTTGCATGCCAAATTGTAAATGGTCTTTGGTGTCCGGCAAAAGCTCCTGTATGGCTAAGTGTATGACCTGGAAATCCATCATGAGTGTCACTTGCTGTATAAAGACCTAATTTATAACCCATGCTTAGAGCATCGATAACAGAGGTGCCATTTTGTGGTTTATGTGGAGGATTTACAGATCCAGCATAGTTTAATTTATCCCATGGTTCAAAAAGAAAGCTTCCGTGCGTAGAAAAAATTTCAGCAATTTTTACATATTTTTCATTTGTGTAAGTCCAGTCTTGAACATATTCTTTTTTTGTAGAGTGATGTGGGAGTGCAAGAGCAAGTGACCCTGTACTTTCTGTAAATTCATCGAGCTTTTGCCATAAATTTTGTGGTTTTGGCGTATTTAAATAGTTGACATTTTTTAAAAGCTTATCACCTGAAAAAATTACAGAGTAATGTCCATCTTCTACCTGTGTCCACTCAAACCCTTGAAAAACAACAAATTTGCCATTTTTGTTTAAATCATTGATTTTTTTTTCAATTTTATTAAATATCCCTGGTTTCCACATAAGTATTTCAGCATGGTCTGTAAAACCTATAAAATCAAGACAGGCAACTTCTTCTGCATAGAAAGCGTTATGCTCTAAGCTACCAGAACCATCTGAGAGAGCAGTGTGTGTATGAATATCACCCCAATATATTTTATAATCAGATTCCTTAAATTTATCTACTATTATAGGGTTGCTATAATAAACATTTCCAGATAAAGAATCGCTAACTTTTATATAGTGAATCCCTCGGGTATTTATAATTGCGGTAAACTCTTTTTTTCCGTTATCTTTACCATCATTTATTGTATAAGCCATAGAGGACCCTTTTTTTTGCCCGGTAAATGTGTAGGGCTCAGGAAGTTCTGCGGATGGGTAATTAATTAAACTAAGGGTGGCAAAATCATATGATTCTATATCAAATCTTACTGTACCTGTATATTTTGCACTTAATCTTTCATAAGGGTCCCAGCACTCAACAATAATTTTAAAAGGCTTACCTATATCTACTGTTGTTGGGGTATGAACCCATAAAACCTGAGGTGAATTATCAGTTAAGACTCCAAAATTAACGCTTACTGATCCCCACATATAAATAGGCAAGGCTATTATAATGATTGTTGAAAAAATAACTAAGATTTTCTTAAATACTAGCTTATTAAATTTAAATTTAAATATAATGTCAAATTTTTCAGTAAAATTTTTTATTTTTCTAACTGCTCCGGTAAGTTTATTTTTTCTTTGAAGTATTAAGACCGTTAACCTAATTATAAAATATAAAATAATAATAAAAGGCCCAGTAAAAGCTGCACGTTTTAGCGGTGCAAGTTCTATTCCAAGATGTGCTATCCATGTGCTAAATGCTGAACTTATTGCAAGCACAGCACCGTTTGTCTTCCAGAATTTGTTTTTTGGTAATATAAAAAAACCTAGACCTATTAAAACACCAAAAATACTAAAAAAAAACATAAAAATGGTTATAAATCCTGTTATAAA
The DNA here is from genome assembly GCA_015661035.1 of Candidatus Calidifonticultor daggyaiensis. Lineage (GTDB taxonomy): Bacteria > Actinomycetota > Humimicrobiia > Humimicrobiales > Humimicrobiaceae > Calidifonticultor > Calidifonticultor daggyaiensis. Next base: position 4,248 of record JACVJA010000075.1, read on the forward strand.
TAAAACAAGGTATAATATATTAATAACTGAGCTCATTTTTTTATTATTAGAGGTCGTAATCATATAATTCCTTAATTATATTAATTTCAGTTTCAATCTTGGAATTTTTTAAGATGCCTTTAATGTCGTCAATGTCATCAGTTGATGCATCTATTTTAATATTATTTAATTTTAAATTTTTTCGTACTTTATTTTCTATTTTATTTATTGGTTGATTCATAGCAAAATACTTAATAATCTTAAATTTAAGCTTTGTAAGAGGATTGCTCCACTCCTTTGCAAAATCACCTGATTTTATTTCATCAATTGTTTTTTGAAATTTTTTTTCAAGTTTTAAATCCATATATCTTATGCCTCTTGACATTGCACCATATTGGCTTGTGTGTGAGTGAAAATTTGTCTGCTTGATTAGCCCAATTTGAGCCATTTTTCTGTATGTATAGCTCATCTCACCGCTTAAATACATTTCGCATAGTACTGCTTCTGGTGGTAATCCATTTTTTAAAAGGGTTTTTATAGAGCTTAAAAGTACTTGTCCAAAAGCTGGGCCAAAAGCTTGCTCGTTGAATAAATCAAGAATTGCCTCCTCTTTTACCGTAGTTACTATTGCGCCTGCTTTCAAAGTTCCAATTGCTTTTGCAAGCGCAAGAGTAAGATTGTGTGCGTTGCCATCAGCATCATTGTATACACTAATAAAACTGTAAAAACCTTCGCCTGATTTATATCTTTCTCTTACTCCAACACCGATCATTCTAGGTGCAATCATTATTACATTTTTATCAATAGGTGGTTGAATTAAATTAAACGCTAAATTATATCCTGATGCAAAGTTTATTGTAGCATTTTTTTTAAGGAAAGGCTGGATATAATTTTTAAAAAGTTTAGGCATTTCTTCGTCAGGTGTAAGAATGAATACTATGTCAGCTTTTTTTACTGCCTGGGTTATGCTATAAACTTCAAATCCATCGCTTGCTGCTTTAACTTTATTTTTGTCAGCTATTGTTCCAATAATTACATTTACATTACTATCTCTAAGATTTAATGCTTGGGCCCGTCCCTGATTTCCATATCCAATTATTGCAACTGTTTGATTTTTAAGACAAGAAATATCAGCATCATCATCAAAATATATCTTTTTATCAAACACGATAAATACCTTTTTGCAAAATTAAAAAAAATTTATTGGGTATTATAAAATAAAAGTATTAATTTGTCTTTAAAAAAATTTTTTACTTTTTAAAACCAAATGGTTATTTAGGTGATTATTTAGTGGAATAATGATAGAAATAATTATCACACCAAGCAAAACATAAAAGGATATTTAAACACTCGATCAACTTATACTTTTACAAAATATGATTACCAAAATTTAATAACTTTTATCACTTCAAGTAGCCTTTTTATATCATTTTTAAAAACCTTCCCAATGTTTCCAATTCTGAATGTTTCATGTGTAGAAATTTTTCCTGGATATATCACAAATCCGTTAGATTTTAGATCATTATAAAATTTTTCAAAATTAAAAATTTTGCTTTTAGGATATAGAAAAGCTGTTATTATGGGTGATTGTAGCGGTTTTTCAATAAGACATTTGAAGCCTAATTCTTCCATGCCTTCTACTAGGTATTGCTGGTTAATTCTATATCTTTGACTTCTTACATCAATGCCACCTTCTGTCTCAAGCTCTAGTAATGCTTGATAAAATGCTCTTACAGAATGTGTAGGAGAGGTAAATCTCCATTTTCCATCATTTTCCTCCATCTCCCTCCATTGGTCATATATATCAAGAGAGAGTGAACGTGAAACACCTGCTGTTTTTTTAATTTCGTCAATATTTGCAATTACAAAAGCAAAGCCTGGCACTCCCTCTAAACATTTATTTGCACTGCTTATTAAAAAATCTATACCATAATGATCGATATCAAATTTAACACCCCCAAAACTGCTCATTGCATCCAAAATAATTTTTTTATTATATTTTTTTATGACTCTAATAATTTCATCAAGTGGGTTTAATATACCTGTAGTGGTTTCACAATGAACAAATGCAACATGGGTTATATCAGGATTTTCATAAAGTGTTTTTTCAAGAAGAATTATATCAGGTGATCTGTCTTCTGCAGCATTGTTAACTAGATAATTAAGTTTTAATCTTTTACTAATCTGCTCCATTCTTTTTCCATAGGCCCCATTTGATAAAATGAGCAAGCGACAATTTTTTGAAATGACACTTCCAAGCACTGCTTCAACACAAAATGTTCCACTTCCTTGCATAAGGACTGCTGTATATTTTTCAGTATTTTCAGTTGCCAGTAATAAAAGCTTTTTACGTATTTTTTGAGTAAGTTTTTTGTATTCAGAATCCCAAGTGCACAAATCAAATAACATTGCAGCTCTTACACCCTTTGAAGTTGAAAGTGGTCCTGGTGTTAGTAAAAGATAAGGATTGTCAGGTATAAATGAATAAATATCCATATCTTCAAGTTCGCTAGAAAAAATTTTCTTATTTGAATAAATTTTTGATTTACTCATTTGTCTAAAACCTCCTTAATTTATAAATTTTTTTATTAATTATTGGAATTATTTCTTCTAGTTCAGA